>CAMOTK010000026.1 GCA_946625715.1 uncultured Prevotella sp.
TTGCCTTTGCCGTCAGGCTTGAGCAGCAGGGGCAGGTGGGCAAAGCGGGGCATGGTGTCTTGCCAGCCAAAAGCCTCGTAGAGCAGCACATGGAGCGGAGCCGACGGCAGCCACTCCTCGCCACGGATGACGTGGGTAATCTCCATCAGATGGTCGTCGACAATGTTGGCCAGATGATAGGTGGGCAACTGGTCGGCACTCTTGTAGAGCACCTTGTCGTCCATGATGTCGGTTTTCACGCGCACTTCGCCACGAATCATGTCGTTGACCAGCACTTCCTGGCCGGGCTCAATCTTGAAGCGCACCACATACTGATGACCGTCGGCAATCAGGCGGTCGACCTCGTCCTTCGGTAGGGTGAGCGAGTTGCGCATCATCTGGCGCGTCTTGGCGTCGTACTGGAAGTTCTGTATCTCCTGGCGCTTCTGGTCGAGCTCCTCGGGGGTGTCGAAGGCAATGTAGGCCTTGTCGGCATCGAGCAACTGCTTGACATACTGCTTGTAGATGTCGCGACGCTCGCTCTGGCGGTAGGGACCCTTGTCGCCACCGAAGGACACGCCCTCGTCGAACTTGATGCCGAGCCAGCGGAACGACTCGATGATGTACTCCTCGGCGCCGGGCACGAAGCGGTTGCTGTCGGTGTCTTCAATACGGAAGACAAGGTCGCCGCCATGCTGACGGGCAAAGAGATAATTGTACAAGGCCGTGCGCACACCGCCAATATGTAGTGCCCCCGTGGGGCTGGGTGCAAAGCGCACCCTGACTTTTCTTTCTGACATACCTTAATTTATATTATTTATTTGCCTGCAAAGGTATAAAGAATTATCGAAAACAGCAAAACTTTTCGCCCGTAAGCCCTTGTTTTCGAAAAGTTTTCGTACTTTTGTATCCGATTATCACGTTTTTCTACTTATGAGCATCAAAATCCAGACCTCAGAGATGACGTTGCGCGACTGGCTGCTGCGCATCGTACTCGTCATAGGCACGGTGGCCATCATCGTTTGGTTCATGCCACGCGACCATCGCAGCAACTTCAAGTTTGAGAAAGACAAGATATGGCGCTACAGCGACCTTGTGGCACCCTTCGACTTCCCCATCTACAAGAGCGAAGACGCCGTACAGGCCGAGCGCGACAGTCTGATGCAGAACTACGAGCCCTACTACGACTACGTGAAGACGGTGGAAGCCGAACAGGTGGGCCGCTTCATGCAGGACTTCAAGGACGGCATACCCGAACTGCGCAGCGAGTTTGTGAGCATCATTGCCAACCAACTGCACAGCGTCTACACGCAAGGCATCATCAACAAATGGGACTTTGGCACACCCGACCAGAAGGTCGACTCGATGCGCATCATACGCATCATCAACGGCAAGAAGGCCGTCAGCGTGCGTGCCGGCGACGTGCTCACCACCGTGCAGGCCTACGAGAAGCTGTTCAGCAACCCCTTGCTCGCGCCCTATAAAGAGGCGTTGCAGAAGTGCAACCTGAACAACTACATTGCCCCCAACATCCAGTTCAACAACGAGCGCAGCGAAGCCAGCAAGGCCGACCTGCTGAGCAGCATCCCGCTGGCCAAGGGCGTGATTCAGCGCGGCCAGAAAATCATCGACCGCGGCGAGGTGGTCGGCAGCAGCACCTACGACGTGCTGGTATCGTTCCAGACGGAGATAGAGCGCCGCCACAAGGGCCAGTCGCAACTGAGCATCACGCTCGTGGGCCAAATCCTCTACGTGCTGCTCTTCATCACGGCCTTCACGCTCTACCTGAGCCTCTTCCGCAACGACTATTTCGAGAAGCCGCGCTCCACGGCCATGCTCTACTCCCTCATCATCATCTTCTCGCTGCTGGCGGCACTGCTCGTCAGCCACAGCCTGATGCACGTGTTCATCCTGCCGTTTACGATGGTGCCCATCTTCATCCGCGTGTTCATGGACTCGCGCACGGCCTTCTTTGCCCATGCCGTGCTCATACTCATTGTGGCGTCCATGCTCCAGCGGCCGCTGGAGTTTGTGGCCGTACAGACGCTCATGGGCATTGCGGCCATCTTCTCGCTGCGCGAACTGAGCAGCCGCTCGCAACTGTTCTGGACGGCCGTGTTCGTCACCGTCACGGGCATACTGGTCAACGTGGCGCTCGAATGGGTGCGCGGCAACGACGTGACCCACCTCGACAGCACCGAGCTCACCTGCCTCATCATCAACGGCCTGCTGCTCTTCTGCAGCTACCCCCTGCTCTACATCATCGAGAAGACCTTCGGCTTCACGTCGAACATCACGCTCATTGAGCTTTCCGACATGAACAAAGAGGTGTTGCGCCGCATGAGCGAGGTGGCACCGGGCACCTTCCAGCACTCTATCCAGGTGGGCAACCTGGCGGCCGAGATAGCACGCAAGATTGGCGCCAAGAGCCAGCTGGTGCGCACGGGCGCCCTCTACCACGACATCGGCAAGATTCAAAACCCCATCTACTTCACCGAGAACCAGTCGGGCGGCGTCAATCCGCACGAGCGTCTCGACTGCATCGAGAGTGCGCAGATGATTATCAGCCACGTGACCGAGGGTCTGAAACTGGCCGACAAGTACAACCTGCCCACCGTCATCCGCGAGTTCATCGCCACCCACCACGGACAGGGCAAGGCCAAGTTCTTCTTCGTGAAATACAAGAACGAGCACCCCGACGAAGAGGTCGACGAGCTGCTCTTCACCTACCCGGGCCCCAACCCCTTCACCAAGGAGCAGGCCATCCTGATGATGGCCGACGCCGTCGAGGCGGCCTCGCGCTCGCTGCCCGACTACACCGAGCAGACCATCCGCTCGCTGGTGAACCGCATCATCGACTCGATGGTCACCGACGGTTTCTTCCGCGAGTGTCCCATCACCTTCCGCGACATTCAGTATGCCAAGACGGTGCTCATCGAGAAGCTCAAGACCATCTACCACACCCGCATATCGTATCCTGAACTGAACAAATAAAAGCACGTCGTTCCGTAACACCTGCACTTGCTGGTGAGAACCAACGGATTTGTATTTTGTCCACCTAATCGGTACTCCGCACCCAAAACTGCACAAATTCGCTGAATTTGCGCAAAATATGCTTAATATTTGTTAAGCATGTGTCCCCACACATTAAGATTATTAAAGAAATACATAACTTTGCAGCCGAAATTTTTAAGATTTATTTCAAAGGATATGAAAAATTTAAAAGTTTGCATCGCCGGCCTTCTGCTGGCAGCAACGGCTACCACCGCACAGGCCGGTGGTATTCTGACCAACACCAACCAGAGTATTGACTTCCTGCGCAACCCCGCACGCGACGGCGCCATCGGCCTCGACGGTGTCTACAGCAACCCGGCCGGCGTAGCCTTCATGCCCCAGGGCCTGCATCTGGCCTTCAACTGGCAATATGCGCACCAGACTCGCACCGTAGAGTCGACCAACCCGCTCTTTGCTTTCGGCGCCAAGAACAGCGGCCAGACCACCAAGACGTATAAAGGCGTGGCCGACGCCCCCATCATCCCCTCGCTGCAGGCGGCCTACAACATGGGCGACTGGTCGTTCCAGTTCAACTTCTCGGTGCCTGGCGGCGGCGGCAAGTGTGAGTTTGCCGACGGTCTGGGCTCGTTCGAGAGCGTTGTGGGCAGCATCGGCCAGCAGCTGAAGCCCCTCGGCGCCACGGGCAACTACGACATGGACGGCTACATGCAGGGCAAGCAGTACTACTTCGGCTTCCAGCTGGGTGCGGCCTACAAAGTGATGCCCGACCTCAGCATCTATGCCGGTCTGCGCCTGCTCTACGGCACGGCCAACTACAAGGCCAAGATTAGCAACATCATGGTGGGAACGGCTGCCGGCAACGTGCCCTTCGGCACATTCATCGACAACGCCATTGCCAACATCGACCAGCAGATAGCCCAAGGCCAGGCAGCCGCACAGGCAGGCCTCATCGCCCCCGAACAGGCTCAGGCCATGCTGGCACAGGCCAACGGCGCCAAGCAGCAGCTGAACACGCTGCAGGTGTATCGCAACGGCGTCAACCTGCAGTGCGACCAGACGGGTCTGGGCATTGCTCCCGTGCTGGGCATCGACTACCGCATTGGCCGCTTCAACTTTGCCCTGAAGTATGACTTCAAGGTGCCCATGCAGATGAAGAACAAGTCGTCCCTCAACGAGGCCAGCGAGATAGCTGCCGTCAACAAGTTCCGCGACGGCGAGAAGGTCGACGAAGACTCGCCCGCACTGCTGAGCGTCGGCGCACAGTGGAGCGTCATCGACAACGTGCGCGTGAACCTGGGCTACCACCTCTTCTTCGACAAGAGCGCCAACTGGTATGGCGACACGCAGAAGCTGCTCAAGGGCAACACCAACGAGTTTCTGGGCGGTGCCGAGTGGGACATCAACGAGCACCTGACCATCTCGGGCGGCGTGCAGTTCACCCGCTACCAGCTGTCGGACGACTACATGAACGACATGTCGTTCGTCACGCCGAGCTACAGCTTCGGTTTCGGTGCCAAGTATAAAATCAACAAGACCGTGAGCCTCGGGGCCGCCTACTTCCAGACCAACTACGAGCACTATAAGAAGGTGACGTCGGAGACGCCGCTGGTCATGGACGACTTCACCCGCACCAACCGCGTGCTCGGTCTGAGCTGCGAACTGGCACTGTAAGTCTGGCGCCTACGCACTTTTTCGCGCCACAAGATTCCAAGGATTTGCTTCGGTTGACGTTCGTCAACCAATCGGGCGACCTACGTCAACCAATCGGTTGACGTAGGTCGCCTGAATGTTATCTAAGACATCTTCAGAGGGGATCCACGTCATAGTAGACCTGCAGGGAGCTGTAACGCTTGTCTTGTAGCAACTGCTGCTGGGCAAGCGCTAAGTACTGGCGCACGCGCTTCATGTCGAGGCCCGGCTCAATCTTGAGCACCAGCTTGCGTATGCAAAGCGTCTTCACCTTGGCCACGCCGGGCTTGTCGGGCCCCAGCACACGGGTGCCGAACCACTGGCGCAGGCGCGAGCCCAGCTCGATGCCGGCCGTGTTGACCGTCGGGTCGCTCTTGTGCTTCAGGTAGACGTAGATGAGCCGGTAGAAGGGGGGATAGCAGAAGGCCCGCCGCTCATCGAGCATGCTGCGGAAGAACGAAGGGTAGTCGTTGCCGACAATCTGCTGAATGACGGGCAGGTCGGGACTCTTGGTCTGCAGAATGACGAGCCCGCGCTTGTTCTTGCGCCCGGCGCGCCCGCTCACCTGGGCCATCATCATGAAAGCATGCTCGTAGGCACGGAAGTCGGGATAGTTGAGCATGCCGTCGGCATTGAGTATGCCCACCACCGAGACGCGGTCGAAGTCGAGCCCCTTGGAAATCATCTGCGTGCCGATGAGGATGTTGGTGCGCCCGGCGGCAAAGTCGCTGATGATGCGCTCGTAGGCATTGCGGGTGCGGGTGGTGTCGAGGTCCATGCGGGCCACGCGGGCCTCGGGGAAAATCTCGCGCACGGCGTCTTCTATCTTCTCCGTGCCATAGCCGCGGCCGCGCAGGTCCTTGCTGCCGCAGGCCGGACAGATGGATGGTATCTGGTAGGTGAAGCCGCAGTAGTGGCACGTCAGCAGGTTCATGTTCTTGTGGAGCGTCAGGCTCACGTCGCAGTGCTCGCAATGGGGCACCCAGCCGCACTGTCGGCACTCGACCATAGGGGCCCAGCCGCGGCGGTTCTGGAAGAGGATGACCTGCTCGCCACGCTCCAGGGCCTGGCGCATGCTGAGCAACAGCTGGGGCGAGAAGGGGCCGTTCATCTCGCGGCGGTGCTGCAGCGTCTTGATGTCTACCACCTGTATCTCGGGCAGCTCGATGCCCTGATAGCGCTCCTTCAGTTCCACGAGTCCGTACTTGCCCGTCTGGGCGTTATGGTAGCTCTCGGCCGAAGGGGTGGCGGTGCCAAGCAGAACCTTCGGTTCAAACGAGGACTGAGGTTTCAGCATGATGGCCGCCGAACGGGCATGATAGCGCGGAGCGGGGTCTTGCTGCTTGTAGCTGGTCTCGTGCTCCTCGTCGACGATGACGAGCCCCAGCCGCTGGAAGGGCAGGAACACGGCACTGCGGGCGCCGAGGATGACGTCGTAGGGATGCTGCGAGAGCTGCTTCTGCCAGATTTCCACGCGCTCGGCATCGCTGTACTTCGAGTGGTAGATGCCCAGGCGGTTGCCGAAGACGCGCTGCAGGCGCTCCATCATCTGCACCGTGAGGGCTATCTCGGGCAAGAGGTAGAGCACCTGGCGGTGCTGCTCCAGCTCGCGCTGTATGAGGTGGATGTAGATTTCGGTCTTTCCGCTCGACGTGACGCCGTGGAGCAGCGTGACGCGCTTTTTGAGGAAAGAGAAGAGTATCTGGTTGTAGGCTTCCTGCTGGGGCGCAGAGAGGGGCTTGATGTTCTCGAAGTGCGGTTCGCCGCCGTGGTTCAGTCGGCCCACCTCCACGTCGTAGGTTTCCAGGATGCCGCGCTTCACGAGCTGGTTGACCACGGGCAACTGTGCGCCCGTGGCGTTCATGAGTTCTTCGCGGGTAATCTCGGCAGGCTGCGAGAAGTCGGCGTTTCCTATCTGGTCCCAACCTGAGAGTTGCAGGTAGCCGATGAAGGCTTCCTGCTGCTTGGCCGCACGCTTCAGCATGTCGAGGGCAATGTGGAGCGACTGCTCGTTGCGGAACGCTTCGGCCAGGCGGATGAAGAGCTCGGTCTTGGGCCGATAGCCGTCCTCGGCCTTCAGGCCCGACGGCAGGGCGGCCTTGTACACTTCGCCGATGGGCGACATGTAGTAGTCGCTAATCCACTGCCACAGCCGGTATTGCCCGGGCAACAGGATGGGCTGCTGGTCGAGCACGTCGCCGATGGGCCTCACCTTGTAGCCCTCGGGCTTGCGGTCGTGCACCTCGGCCACGAGGCCTACGTAGCTCTTGCTTGGGCCGAACGGCACCACCACGCGCACGCCAAACTGCACCTTAGCCGCCAATGCCGGGGGTATGGCATAGGTGAACAGGCCGTCGAGCGGCAGTGGGAGTATGATGTCGGCGTAGGCCATCTCTGAAGTGTGTGTGTGTTTACTTGTTGATAAGGAATTTCCCTTGTTGTTCTTTGCCGTTGCAGCCGATGCGATAGACGTAGAGGCCTTTCGGCAGATGGAGCGTCGGCGTCTGGTGCGTGCCGGCCGGCCAGGCCTCGTCGGTCTGCTCGGTCACCAAGCGGCCGTCGACGGTATAGATGCGCAGCGTCACGCGGCCGCCTTCGGGCAGATGGAAGTGGAGCCTACGGTTGGCAAAGTGGCTGTCGATGGCCGAAGGCTGGTAGTCGTCGGAGTAGAGGCCGGCAGCCTTCAGCTGCTTCAAGAGCACGCCTGTGCGGTGGGGCAGATAGTCGTTGAGCACGGCCTGCAGGCGTGGCAGCCAGTGGTCGTTGCGCGTATAGGTCTGCTTCGACTCGCCCACCATCTTGCGGTAGTCGCCCCAGCGGGCCGACTCGCACACAACGGCATTGCGTATCTGGTCGGCCAAGCGCTGATAGATGGCCGTGGCGCCCTCTACCGAGAGGGGGCCGCCGTTGAACAGATGGCGATAGACGCGGTCGGCCACGCGCTGTCTGAACTCGGGCACGGTGGTGAGCGCCGCCATGATCTGCGAGGGGTGGCCTTTCTTCCGAGCGACGATGTCGACGTCCAGGTCGGTGAAGGCCGTCTCGGCGTCCCAAACGAAGTAGCAGAAGCCGTTGCGGGGATTGACCCTGCTGCGGGCCACACGCCAGTTGTTGTCGTCCCAGTCGCCGTTGCCGATGTACCAGTTGATGAGCATGTAGTCGATGTAGTTGTCCAGGTCGAGCAGGGCCTCGCTGGTGAGCAACTTGTAGTTGTCGGCATCGGTGGCCACGGCCAGAGCCGTAGAGAACATCCGGTTGTAGGCCACATCGTCGCCGTCGATGACCTCGAAGTGGTCGCCCACGACGTCGTAGTCTTCGTCTTTGCCGCCCCAGTAGGACTCTACAAAGTCGTTGTTGGTCTTCTCGCACACGTCGTAGAGGCCCCAGTAGAGGCCGTTGATGAACAGGTGTACGAAGCGGTCGTGCGTGGCCAGATGGCCCATGGCCGTCTGCACATGCTTGGCAAAGGGGTCGTAGATGTACTGCGCGTTGGTGCGCTGCACAGCCGTGGCCGTGCCGTCGGCACCGTTCTTCACCCACGAGTAGTTATAGCCGGCGCGCAGCACCAGATGGTCGAAGCGGGTCGCGGCATCCTCGTCGTCGAAGACGGGGAAGACGAGTTTCGTGGCGCCATACTGCTGGCGGAAGGAGATGCGGAAGGAGTGCTTGGGCGAGTTGCTCGGATTGCGACTGTTGCCGCCATGCAGCCTCAGCCCGCAGTTCACTTGGAACGAGCCGCCCGTCTTGGGGTCGTACCACTCGACCGATGCCGGCCGCTCCCACTCTGCTCCCAACTTGCCCACCGACTTGCCGGTGTGGACATAGATGCCGCCGGAGTCGGGCGACTCGGAGATGGAGAAAAGAAAGTCGCGATTGGTCACGACACACAGGCTGGGCAGTTCGCCGAAAGCCTCAATCATGGCGCTGCGGTACTCGCTGTCCTCGCAAATCTTCGGGTCCATGGCGTAGTCGGCCGGGAAGAACTTGTTGTTGGTATTGCGGCTCCACGTGGTCGGGTAGCCCTTCGGGGCTGCCGGCTGCCGGAGCACATCGTCGAGGAAGATGTAGGTGCGCGTGACCACTGCGCTGGTCGTATCAGCATCGGCAGGGTCGACGGTCACCGCGCTCAGCGGCGTGGTGGTGCTGATGCTGATAGGACCCGTATAGCGCTGTCCGTTCTTAGCCGTCGGGCGGTCGCCATTGAGGGTGTAGTAGATGGTGTGGGCTGGGTTGGGCGCCGAGAGCGTCACTTCAAACGGAGCGGGCTGTATGCCCCCCGCATGACTGACAGCGGGGGGCAACAGCCCGTTCTGTGCGTTAGCTTTGCCAAGAAACACGACAAAGCCAATAAGACATAGATAAATCCTCCTTTTCATGCTGGCTTAGAAGTAGTAAGCCACGTAAATCTGCCAAGCGTTGGTCTTGGTCTTCTGCTCCTTCAGGCCGGCAGCCTGCAGAGCGCTATTGGCAGCAGAGTTGACCAGAGCGCCAGCGGCATCGAGATAGTTGATTTCGCCGGTCTTGCCCAGGGCAATGTTGTAGGTGAGGCCTGCCTCAAGATGGCTGAGCAGGAAAGCACCGACACCAAGGTTCAGACTGACGTTGGAGTTCTTCAGCTTGAAGTCCTGGGTGATGCCCGTCACGATGTTGCCCATGGAGTACTTCTTGTCGCCCACGTTCCATGCAAACTGCGGACCGGCCTTCAGAACGAGTGCGGCCAGATTGCCAAGACCTAACTGATAGCGCAGGTTGATGGGCAGCACGATGTTCTGCTCCTTCACGCTGACATCGCTGATTTTCGAAGAGCGCTGGTCGTAGAGCACGGCAGCATCGAAACCAAGGCCGATGATGGGAGCGGTGAACTTCACGGTCGGGCCAATGAAGAAACCTGCCTTGTTAGACGACTTCAAATCGTTCTCTGAGAACGTGAGATTGGTGATGTTCAGACCGCCACGGAGACCGAAGCCGAACTGAGCGTGCGACGGTGTGGCAATGGCCAATGCCACGACTGTCAGGATTGCTGTAAATAACTTTTTCATACGCGTAAAAATTATTAAATATAAAACAAAAAAGTTTAGTGACGTTCTCTGCGCACCGACACGCGGGCCGACGAGTTAGAGGGCGACGACGAGCTGCGGCTACTGCGGCTGCTCTTCACTCTCTCTGTGCGACTGCTGCGCGAGCTGCGCTTCAGTTTTTTGGTAGCCTTGGGGTCGAGCGAGGCAATGCTGTCGAGCGAGTCGCGCTTGGCCTTGTCGCCGAAGATGTTGTTGCGGAAGGACAGCAGTTCGGCCTCGATGCGCTTCTGCTCGGCCGAGAGCTTGGTCGAGTCGTTGCCGGCCACCTGTGCGAGGGTCTTGCCCAGCATGTTGGTGGTCTTATAAATCTTGCCCTTGTAGCGATTGAGCGTGAAATAGTCGTCCATGCTCATGGTGGCGGCATTGTTCAGGTTGCTCGTCATCACGCTCTGCCGACTGAGGAAGGGCTCCACGTCGCTGTACTTCACCCAGAACAGGGGATACTTCGAGGCCTCGCCGCCGAAGTCGTCTTCGCGCATCATCACCGGGCAGATGGCCAGCGGCTTGATGTGGAACGACGAGTTGGCCTGATCGTAGTAGGCGCTCTCCTTCAGGTAGTAGGCCTTCACTTCGGCCGAGGGGATGTCGCTGTTGTCGACCCTGATTTTGCCGTCCTTCTCTTCGTAGTAGATGTGGTAGTTGTCGAGAATGGTCTTCATCTCGACCCTGGCCGATGCCTCGAGCACTTCGTTGCCGTCGAGACGGTACTCATAGACGGGGATGTAGCCGTTGAGTGCCAGTTTGAACAGGTAGGTGAAGAGGTTTACGCTCTGACCTACGGGCTCTGTGGGGAAGTAGAGACCGGCGTTGGCATCGAGGTTGAGGTCGATTTCACGATAGATGTCGCGGCGCCACACCACATCCTCGGGCATGTCGAGCGCCGTGGGATACTGCAGTCGCATGCGCTGGGTCATGCCCTGCGCGTTGGTCTGCTTGGCCTGCTGGGTGGTGGTGTTCTTCTGCACGCGGCTCTTCTTTGGCTGGGCATACGCCTCGCTAAATGATAAAAGACAAACGACAAATGACAAAGCCATCACCATTGTCCACCGGTATCTTATTGTCCACGAATTATTTTTCATCTCTATATCACTATTTATTTATTTGACAATGATTTCCATCGAACTGGGCAGTGTGCGCTCAATGCCGTCGGGGCCAATGGCCTTCACACGCGAGATGTAGAAGCGACGGTTGCGGTTGAGCTTGCGGAAGGTCTCCTTCTGGCGGGCCGAGAAGTGGGCGCCATCGCCGACCATGGGCACGGCGTTACCCATATTGTCGTAGAACACGGTCTCGAACGACAGCACACGGAAGCCGATATCGAGTATGCCATCGTCGATGGCAGCACCAATGCCGTCGATGCTCATCAGGCTGGCCTTTGGCAGACCGCCACCCTTGTAGCGCGTGGGGTTGCCGCCCTCGTCCTTCATGGCGATGAACGGTGTGGGGTCGGGCAGTTTGCGCACGCGGAAGGTGAAGGTGCCCATCTGCTGCGGCCGACCGGTGTTGGTCGACACGACGGTGATGACGGCGTCCTGACCTATCTTCGACGGACGGGCAATGTACTTGCCAGGGCCCGTGGGCTGCAGCGTGCCGTTGGTCATCGTGGCCTGCACCTTGTTGAGGGGCACGCCCGGCACCGAAACGCTGATGGGGTTGCTATAGCCGGCATAGAGCATGCGGGTGAGGTCGGCCGAGACGGTGGCACTGGGCTCCACCACCGAGTACTTCTGCTCGAAGTCGCGGCGGATGCGGTCGCCATTGCCGTTGACGGTCTCTATGTAGCCGGCCAGCGTGAAGTCGCCGGTCTTGGAACATACGGTTTCGTAGATATTGTCCTTGAGGTCCATCTTGCGGCCACCAATGTACACCTCGGGCACCTGGGTGGTGTCGACGGCTGCCATGACGATGCGGGCCGAGAAGCGGTCGCCCTGCACAATGGTCTGCGAGTTGGGGATGACGAAGGCATCGAGCAGATTGACGCGGATGTCCTTCACGTCGATATTCTGCACCAGCGTGTGCAGCACTTCTTTCTCGGCGTTGCGCACGTCGCCCTGCAACTTCGACAGGATGGTGACGGCAGCAATGGCGGGCATGGCCTCAAACTGCGTCTCCTGCCAGTTCTTGCCCAGCGAGCGATTCTGCTGCGACACCTCGGTGGTGAGGTCGGTGGCAATGCTGCGCTGCTTGGCCGTATCGGGTATCATGGCGATGATGCGCTTGCGATAGCTGTCGATGGCCCGCTTCAGTTCGGCGCCACGACCGCGGCCTGGAGCCAGCATCACCTGGTTCGAGGCTTCCAGGTCTTCCTGGTTCCTCAGGTGGTCGGGGTCGGCGTCCTTGCCGTCGGCTTCCTGAGCGATGGCCAACTTCAGTTCGGCGGCGAAGTTGTAGAGCGAGTCGCTCATCTGCTTCACCTTCTGAGCCTTGTCGTACCACTCTTTCACCTTCTGCGGATTGGCCTTCATCTGCTGCTCGAACGCCTCGTAGATGTTCAGATTGTCCTTGACCGCATTTTCCGTTGTTCGGCCAATGCTCTCGCCCACGATGACGAAGCCGTTGAGCACCTCGTTGGAGACGTTCAGGGCAAGCATGGCCATGAGGACGACGTACATCAGATTAATCATCTTCTGGCGCGGAGAAACGGGTCTTTTCTTTATTGCCATAGTTATAGTCTATTCACTGTTCACTATTCACTTTTCACAGCCGACGGCATGTTGGTGGTCATGGCCTCAATCATGCGGGCATAGATTTTGTTGAGCTCGGCAATCTGGCCGGCCATCTTCTTCGTCTGGTCGTTGATTTCGTCGATGGTGCCAATCTGCTGGCTGACGCCCTTGAGCTGCATCTCATAGACCTTGCAGATGCCCGTGAGCGTGCGATTCAGGTTCTCCATCTCCTCGCTGTCGCGGGTCAGGCGCTGGCTCTGCTCCGACACCTTCTTGAGCGTGTCGGTGAGCATCTTGAGCTCTTCCACATAGTTCTGCGTGGCCTCTTCCATGGCCTCAGCATCAATCTCGGGCACTTCCGGCTGTTCGCCGCCAACGACGACTCCGCCGCCGACCACACCGCCGCCAAACGTGATGGGACCGCCTGCGCCGCCCTGTCCGCCCTGCTGGGCCAAGGCTGCCAGCTCTTCTTCTGAGAGCGAGGTGCCACCGACTACGCCGCCACCGCCAAGGATGACCGTGCCGCCACCACCGCCGGCAACGACGCCCGAGGCCACGCGGTTTTCGCCATTGGCCACGATGCCTGTTGCAGCTTCCTCGTTGTCATCGACCACGTGGGTAGGCAGGTCCTTGCCGTCTTCGGTCTTGTCGAACGGACGGTCGAAACCGGCAATGAAGAACACGAACACCTCGGTGCCCATGCCGAGGAACAGCATGAAGTTGGCACCCGGCAGGTGGGTCAGTTTGAACAGTGCACCCAGAATCACAATCGAGGCGCCCCAGCTGTAGGCGTAGTTCATGAACGTCTGACCGGGCACGCTGTCGAGCCACTTCTGCAGGCGGTAGACGATGTTGTATTTACTATACTGTGTCATGATTACTTCTTCTTCGATTTGGTTACTTTTATTTTCTCACTTGTGGTATTGGCCAGCGAACGCACACAGCGGAAGCCCACATAGGAGCGCGGCTGGTTCTGATACTCGCTGGAGCGCCAGGCCGAGCGGATATAGCTCTCGGGGTCCTTCCACGAGCCGCCGCGCACGCTCTTGCGCTTCAGTCGGTAGGGGTCTTCCTTGGCGGCATTGTACTTCAGCTGCGGGTTGATGTCGTTCATGGCATCGACACCGGCTTCGGTATAGATGGTCGACGTCCACTCGGCCACGTTGCCGGCCATGTCGTAGAGGCCGTTGCTGTTGGCATTGTAGATGCCCACCTTCGAGGTAATCAGGTTGCCGTCCTTGGTATAGTTGCCGTTGTCGGGCTTGAAGTTGGCATAGAAGCATCCCTTGCCGCTGGCCACGTCTTCGTTCTCCCAAGGGAACTCGTTCTGGTCGCGTCCACGGGCGGCATACTCCCACTCGGCCTCGGTGGGCAGGCGATAGCGCTGCACATAGCGGGCGGCGGGGCCAAGGCCCTTGAGCAGATACTCCGTGCGCCAGGCGCAGAAGGCATTGGCCTGCTCCCAGGTGACGCCCACCACGGGATAGTCGTTGTAGGCAGGATTTGAGAAGTAGTTGCGCATATATACCTCGTTGTCGGCATTGGGGAAGTCGTTCACCCAGCACGTGGTGTCGGGGTATATATTAATAATGTACGTGTTAAGGAAGTCCCACGGTCCGGAGAGGGGGCGGTTGATGGTCTCGCGCACGATGCGTCCCTCGTCGTCGATGTAGGCCGTGTCTTTCGAAATCATGACCTGCTCGTTGGGGTTCACCTGCACATCGGTGTTCAGGTTGCGCTCGGCGGGGTTCAGACGGTTGCGGCGCAGGGCAGCCTCGGTGTAGTCGTACACCTCATAGCGATAGTTCATCTGACTGTAGTCGAGCATCTTCTCGCCCGTCACGGGGTTGGTCACGTAGACACTCTCCAGAGCGCGCTGCTCGTCCTCACTGGGCTTGCGGGGCAGTGCCTTCTTCCAGTTCAGGTGGGGCTTCACGGGGTCGCCGTTCTTGTCTTCCTCAATCTTGTAGGTCTCGTCACCACCATAGTTGGGGTCGGCCAGACGCTCGCGGATGATGGAGTCGCGCACGTAGTTCACAAACTG
>CAMOTK010000027.1 GCA_946625715.1 uncultured Prevotella sp.
GGCTTCAAGCCCGACGCCGACGTTGAGGGCGGTCAGACCGACGCTGCCGGCTACGAGGGCATCTTCAAGCAGATGCGCGAGGAGTTCGGCTTCAAGTATGTCGTTTCTACGCTCCGCGAGTCGTTCAGCGCCACGTTCAACGGCTGGAAGGCCCTCATCTACGATGGCAAGGAGTTCTATCAGTCGAAGCGCTACGAGATTAACCCCATCATCGACCGCGTAGGTGGTGGCGACTCGTTCTCGGGTGGTCTTATCCACGGTCTGCTGACCAAGCCTAATCAGGGCGAGGCTCTCGAGTTTGCTGTGGCTGCAAGTGCTCTGAAGCACACCATCAACGGCGACTTCAACCTCGTTAGTGTCGACGAAGTGGAGAGCTTGGCCGGTGGCAATGCTAACGGACGTGTACAACGCTAAAAATGAAGAAATAAAAGAACATGGCAAAGTTTGATAAGTTTCAGGTGATGGCAAAGATTGCCGAGGCACCTATGGTTCCCGTTTTCTATCACAAGGACGTGGAAGTGTGTAAGAACGTGGTGAAGGCATGCTACGAGGGCGGCGTTCGCGCTTTCGAGTTCACCAACCGTGGCGACTTCGCCCACGAAGTGTTTGGTGAGCTGTCGAAGTGGGTGAACAAAGAGTGCCCCGAGCTGGCTCTGGGTATCGGTTCTGTGGTCGATGCTCCCACCGCTTCGCTTTACATCCAGCTGGGTGCCAACTTCGTGGTTGGCCCGCTGTTCAACCCCGATATCGCAGTTGTTTGCAACCGTCGTTGCGTGACCTATTGCCCCGGCTGTCTGACACCGTCAGAGATTGGTAAGGCACAGGAAGTGGGCTGCGACTTCACGAAGGTGTTCCCCGGCGACGTTGTCGGTCCAAACCTCGTAAAGGGTCTGATGGCCCCCATGCCTTGGTCGAAGATCATGGTTACTGGCGGCGTGGCTCCCGAGGAAGAGAACCTCACCAAGTGGTTCAAGGCTGGCGTCTTCTGCGTGGGCATGGGCTCGAAGCTCTTCCCCTCCGACAAGGTGAAGGCCGGCGACTGGCAGTATATCACCGACAAGTGCAAGGAAGCACTCGGCTATGTGGCTAAGGCTCGCGCTTAAGCTGCTCGCTGCTATATCGATTCTTTCAGCTTGTTCACCGGCCGACAGGCATTCGGTGGACAAGCTGAATTCTCTTTCTTATGCCTGTCACTATCGGTCGCTCGACTCCACTGAGCACTACGCCCGACAGGCCTACCAACTGTCGGCCGGCTATGCCGACGGACGTGCTGAGGCACTCAACAACATTGCCTTCGTCAGCATTCTGCGCATGCAGTACGACGAAGCCCACCGACAGCTCGACTCCGTGGCCGACATCACCTACAACCAGGTGGAACTGCTCATTGCCGACGTGCAGCACATGCGTCTCTGTCAGCGACGCTCCGACAATCGCCAGTTCTACGATTATTTCGAGCAGGCACAACGACGCCTGCAACGCATCAACGAAGAGCGCGCCGACCTCTCCGACCATCTGGCACAGCGACTACGCTATGCTGAAAGCGAGATGGCCATCGTCAACTCCACCTATTTCTATTATGTAGGCCTCGAACAGCAGTCGGTAGAGGCCCTGCACCACATGCCGGAAACACTCGCGGCCGACACCGCCCAGTGGCTCAACTATCTCTACAATCAGGGCGTGGGCGGCATCAGCCCTGAAGGCACACGCCAGGATATTGTGCAGCAGGAGTTCGACTGTTTGGTGCGCTGCTATCAGATAGCCCGAGCCAAAGGCTATCCGTTCTTTGAGGCCAACGCCCTCGAAGCCATTGCCGACCTACTGAAATACCCTGCCCAGCGGCAGCATCTGCTCGAACGCAATGAACCCGCCATCGAGTTGCTCAACACCGACGAGGTGGCGCCCGAACAGTTGCCGCTCAAGCTTGCAGACAAAGCCCTCAACCTCTTCACATCCTTTGGCGACGTTTACCAACAGGCTGGTGCCTATCGCACACTCGCATCCTGCTATCACGCTATGGGCGACGACCAGTCGGCACTGACTAATCTGCAACTCGCGCTGGCCGACTCCACCATTCTCGAAGCCCCCGACCTCGTGGCCAGTATCCACGAACAGCTCAGCGTGGTCTACTCGGCCCTCGACATTAAACCTAAGAGCGACGAGCACCGCAACCTCTACCTCGACCTGCAGGAAGAAACCCGCCAAGACCGCTATCTCGAGGCGCGCGCCAGTCAGCTGGAGCACACCGTCGGCCGTTTGAACATCATGCTTGTCGCCGTGGGCGTGGCCATCGTGTTGCTGCTCTTCCTGCTCTGGCTGTTCAATCATCTCAGCAGGCGACAGAAGTACGGCGTCGAGCTCGACGAGCAGCTCGAAGAACTCTCCGACCAGTTGGCAATGGCCCGTCTGCACGTGGAGAGCAGCGAACGCCAGCATTTGGAACAGCGTGCCAAAATCTCGCTCGTCAACAGCATCACGCCTTTTATCGACCGCATCATCCACGAGATAAAGCGTGAGGACCATCTGGACTATCCATTGGAACTCACCGAACAGATTATTGCCTACAACGATGTGCTCACACACTGGATACAGTTGCGGCAAGGAGAACTTAGCCTGCACGTCGAAAGCTTCCCACTGCAGCCTTTGTTCGATGTGGTCAGCCGTGCCCGCACAGGCTTCACGCTTAAAGGCGTCGACCTCAATGTGGTGCCCACCGGCGCAGTAGTTAAAGCCGACCGTGTGCTTACCCTTTTTATGATTAACACGCTGGCCGACAACGCCCGGAAGTTTACACCCCAAGGCGGCAAGGTTTGCATTGAGGCACAAGAAGCCCCAGACTACGTTGAGATAGCCGTCAGCGACACTGGCGAAGGCATGGACGAGGAGCAATTGGCTCATCTCTTCGACCATAAGATTGTGGAGAACAAAGTTCAGAACTCCCATGGTTTCGGTCTGCTCAACTGCAAGGGCATCATTGAGAAATATCGCAAAACCAGTCGTCTCTTCAACGTTTGCACCATCGAGGCACAGAGTGAGAAGGGTAGGGGCACGCGCCTCTTTTTCCGACTACCCAAAGGTGTCGCAAGGCTTTTGGCCTTTGGCCTTTGGCTTTTGGCTTTTGGCCAACCGCTATACGCTAACCGCCAGGAGCCAGCAGCGCGCGCGACCCGTTTTGACGCGCACTTCAATGAGAACAGCCTGTTGCCGGCAGCCAAAATCTATGCCGACTCGGCCTACTTCTCCAACATCAACGGCAACTACGAGCGCACGCTGCTCTTTGCCGATTCTGCCCGCCAGTGCCTCAATCAGCACTACTTGCTGCAACATCCTAACGGCCGTCGGCTGATGTTGCGCGAAGCCGACAATGCAGCAGTGGCTTCGGAGATTGTTTGGTGGCGCGACTCCGTCGATACCAACTACGACATCATCCTCGACCTCCGTAACGAGAGTGCTGTAGCAGCTCTGGCCCTGCACCGCTGGTCGCTCTACAACTACAACAACAGTATCTACACCCAGCTTTTCAAGGAGATTTCGGCCGACCGACAACTCGACGACTACTGCCGAAGAATGCAGAAGTCGCAAACCGACAAGACGGTTGCCATCGTGCTCCTTGTACTTGCTTTCCTCGCCATTCTGCCCGCTTATTATCTGTTATATTACCGCCGCCGTCTCTATGCCCGCATCAGCACCGTGCAGGAGAAGAAAGAGCAGCTCGAACAGATGGCCGACGAACTGCGGCGCATGCAGCTCGAAAGCGATAAGCTGCACGTGGCAAATGCCGTGCTCGACAACTGTCTGTCGGCATTGAAGCACGAGACCATGTACTATCCGTCGCGCATCAGAGTGTTGCTGCAGAGCAAACAGCTGCAACCGCTGGCCGAGACGGTGGCCTACTACCGCGAACTCTATGACCAGCTCAGTCGGCAGGCCATGCGACAGGTGGAGCACGTCAAGCTGCACCTTAAAACCCTCGACCATGAGATTCTGGGCGACGAAAATCTGGTGCGCTACCTCTTCGAGATTCTTCGCAAGCAAACAGGGCAGAAGAAACTCGACGTTAGCTACATGGTGCGCGACGAAAAATATGTGTCGTGCAACGTGACAATGCCTGGCCTGCAGCTTTCCGACAGTCAGTTGCAGAACCTCTTTACGCCCAGCATCGACAATATTCCCTATCTGCTCTGCCGACAAATTGTGCGCGATCATGGTGAAGCCACCAACCGCCGTGCTTGTGGTATCAGTGCGAAGAAGGACAACGGAACCATTTATATCAACATCATACTACCACGCTCATGCAAGCATTCAAAGTAATCATAGTAGAAGACGTGCCTCTGGAACTGAAAGGCACGCTAGGCATCATCAGCAACGACATTCCCGAGGCCGAAGTGATTGGTACGGCCGACAGTGAACCGGCCTACTGGAAACTGCTTAAGCAGGGATTGCCCGACCTCGTCTTGCTCGACCTCGGTCTGGGTGGCTCCACCACTGTGGGCGTCGAGATATGCCGCTCCACCAAAGAGATGCATCCACAGGTGAAAGTACTCATCTTCACTGGTGAGATACTTAATGAGAAACTATGGGTCGACGTGCTCGATGCTGGCGCCGACGGCATTATCCTCAAGACTGGCGAACTGCTCACGCGCAGCGATGTGCGCGCCGTGATGGAAGGCAAACAACTGGTGTTCAACGAACCGATTCTCAAGAAAATCGTTGAGCGCTTCAAGCGAACAGTCAACGCCCAGCTCGTGAAGCAAGAGGCACTGGTCAACTACGAAATCGATGAGTACGACGAGCGTTTCCTTCGTCACCTTGCACTTGGCTACACCAAAGAACAAATCACGCAGTTGAGGGGAATGCCCTTCGGCGTAAAGAGTTTGGAGAAGCGACAGAACGACCTTATGAAGAAACTCTTCCCCGACGGCAACAACGGGATGGGCATCAATGCCACGCGACTCGTGGTGAGAGCACTCGAACTGCGCATCATTGACATCGACAACCTGGAACCCGATGAAGAGTAAACTCATCACACGGCTGACGCTCGTCTTCCTCGTGGCCGAGGTGGCGCTCATTCTGCTCTCGTGGTTGCTGTCGGCCACGATGACCGAAGGCGTACACTCGCTGCTCACACCCGAAGGTACGCGCTGGCTCGTAGGCCATTTCTCCGACATCGTAGCGTCGCCGCTGCTCGTCTGGCTGCTCCTTCTGTCGATGGCGTGGGGAGCCGTGTTGCCGCTCGTTCAGCGTCCGTCGCCTGTCGGTCAGCATCGCGAGGCTTTTCTCATCGCGTGCGCATTCCTTATTTTATATATTGTCGTCGTTCTTCTGCTCACCGTCGTGCCCCATGCGGTGCTGCTTAGCGCTACAGGCAGCTTGTTTCCCTCGCCATTCAGTCGCAACATCATTCCAATCGGTTGTTTGGGCGTCTTTATTTTCACCACTACCTTCGGCATTACATCGGGTCTTCTGAAGTCGTTCGACGACGTGTGCAGGTCGCTCACAAGCGGCATAGCCCAGTGTGCACCGCTTTTCCTGCTATACATCTTTCTCATACAATTTTGGGAGTCGTTGCGGTTCGTATTCTTTTAAAACCCTCTTTTTTAGGTATTGCGCGTTTTGAGAATTCTCCCTATCTTTGCACCGGAATTTTTTCATTATACAATAGTAATTCATAAAGTATTTGTTTAGTTTAGGGAAGAATCAGGCTTGCTGTGAAGCGAGCCTTTCTTTTTTTTGTAAGCATTATATTTCGCCGTTCCAAATCTTTTTACTAATTTTGCACGCATGAAAAAAACGTATGCTAACTTCTTGGTGCTGCTTCTGGCACTGGCGGCGTTTGCCGCATGCGGTATTTCAGAAACGGAAAGGCACGAGTTGACGCTTCAGGAAAAGAAGCGCTTGTGGCGGGAAGACTCGGCCGCACTGAAAGTTGCCGTGATGCCCACGCTCGACTGTCTGCCTGCCTACGTAGCGCAGGACCGTGGATGGTTCGATACACTCGACGTGCGCCTCAAAGTGTTCACTGCACAGATGGATTGTGACACCGCTATTCAGCGAGGTAGGGTAGAGGGCGCCTTTACCGACCTCGTCAGAGCCGAGCGCATGATTCAGCACGGAACACCTTTGCGCTACGCATCGGCCACCAACGCTTACTGGCAACTCATTACTAACCGTAAAGCCCGACTGACCAAGCTCTCGCAACTCGACGATAAAATGCTCGCTATGACCCGTTATTCGGTGACCGACCTCTTGGGCGACCTTGTGGTCGATAGTGTCAAGCTGAAGACCGAACGCGTGTTTCGCATTCAGGTCAACGATGTCTATGTGCGTCAGAAAATGTTGCAGGCCGGTATCATGGACGCACTCTTCTTCACCGAACCGCAAGCCACGCAAGGACGACTGCTGAAGAACCCCGTGCTGCTTGATACGCGCAAGCTTGATATGCAGATGGGCGCTATCGTGTTCAGCGAGAAAGCGCTGGAAGGCAAAAACCGCGAGCGACAGATGCAGCACTTCGTAAAGGGCTACAATCGTGCATGCGATTCGCTCAACCGCTTGGGCCTGCACGCCTACGACGATGTGATTGCGCAACACTACGACATCAGTCGGGCAGCCATCGATTCGCTGCCTCGGAAGCTCAACTTCCTGCCGGCGGCTCAACCGCGCGTGAAAGACATTGAAAGGGCCAGGGCTTGGCTGAAGAAAAAATAAAACGATAGTTATGGACGACGATATATTAGTAGGTGCTGAAAGATTGCTCTATGACCGGAAACTGAAGGAAGCACTCAATGCTTTGGAGAACTACCGCTACAGCGGACAAATGCAGATTGGGGCAGAAGCTATCGGCGACATTGCCAACGACTTCCAGTTTATGGTCAACTTCTGGCGTATGGGTGCACCCGATGCACAGCGTGAAGAACTCTACAACCAGCTCTTGTGCCGGTTGTATGTGGAAACCAAGAATCTCATGATTTATCAGCGAATACATCGTTCGTCGTATCTCAGCTCTCTTTATAAACGTACGCGACAGAGCGGCACGAACTGGTCGATGCTGCACATTCGCGAGGAATTGGAGAACTTCGTGTCGAATGTAGCACTTTTGCAGCTCGAGCCTGAACACGTGCGTGCACAGAAGCGTGCGGCCATCTACCAGAAGCATCAGACGTTTATGAGCGACCTCTTCGACTATATCCTCACGTCGTCGCTATGGAGCGATGCACTGCTTCAGGCCTACGAGGAGTTGTTGCTGGCGCCCACTGTCGACCGTGCCGACCAACAGTTGCTGGTAAGCGCCGTGACGATGTCGCTTCTTAATGCGTTCGACATCAAGAAGTTCATGCTGCTCACCAATGTCTATCAGAAAGCTACCGACGAGTATGTGCGTCAGCGTGCACTCGTAGGGTGGGTGCTGTGTGCCAATTATGACGTTGCGCTGCTCTATTCCGAAATGAATGAGGTGATAACCAGTATTCTGGCCGACGAACGGTGCCGGCGCGAGTTTACCGAACTACAGATTCAACTAATCTATTGTCGGAGCACAGAAGAGGATACGCGCAAGATACGTGACGAGATTATGCCCGACCTCATTGAGAACAATAACTTCCGGCTCACGAAAAACGGCATAGAAGAGATTGAAGACGATGAGCAAGAAGACATTCTGCACCCCGACTCGGCTGAGCAGCGCATGGAAAAGATGGAGAACAGCATCAACAAGATGATGAACATGCAGAAGTCGGGCGCCGACATCTATTTCGGCGGATTCTCGCAAATGAAACGCTTCCCCTTCTTCAACACCATCTCCAACTGGTTTGTGCCGTTCTATCAGGAGCATCCCGATGTACAGCAAGCGTGGGCCAATATCGGTACTACCAAGTTCCTAAACTCGATGATGCGTGTGGGTGCTTTCTGTGATAGCGATAAGTACTCGTTTGCTTTAGCCTACGAGCAAGTCATGCGCCGGCTGCCTGAGAGCATGCGGCAGATGATGGAGCGTGGCGAAGCGGTGCCTGTGGGCGGTGAGGTGAGCATTGAAGACCAGAAGAGTCCTGCTTTCATTCGCCGCATCTATCTGCAGAATCTCTATCGTTTCTTCCGCTTGTTTAGTGCCAGAAGCGAGTTTACCGACCCCTTCAAATCCGATTCGCAGGACTATCTGTTCTTCACGCGTCGTGTGTATTCTATCGCATCGATTGCGCATGAATTCAGTGAGGTAGCCACGTTCTTGATGAAACGGAAGATGTATGACGATACGGCCGAAGTGCTGCTCAACTATCCCAAAGGTTATGAGGACTATTACTACCACATGCTAATGGGACGCCTGCTTATATTGATTCCCAAGAAGATAGAACGGAAGACGCAGCCTATGTTGTATCACTTCCAGCAAGCGCTGGCACTGAAGCCAGAGAGCGAAGCTGCCAAGCGAGGGCTCGGGCGCGCCTATTTCAATGAGGAAGCCTACGAACAGGCCTACGGCGTCTATGCTGAACTGATGTCGCTATACGATGAGAATGTTTCCTATAAGTTGTATGCCGCCACGTGTTTGGCTAATCTGAAGCGTTACGACGAAGCCTTGAAACTGCTCTATCTGCTGAACTACAATGATGCAGACAACCGCCATGTGAACCGGGTGCTTGCCTGGACTTTGCGGGAAACAGGAAAATATGAACAGGCGGCTGGCATCTACGAAAAACTTTGCGACCAGGAGAACCCATCGAAGGAAGATGTGCTGAACTATGGTTATTGCATGTGGTTCAGCGGCAACACGCAGCAAGCTATCGCGCTACTGAAAAGTACATTCAATGCTAACGATTTGTCTTGGGCGTTCAGTCGCGACAAGGATATTCTTGCTGCTCACAACATTAGCTTGGTTGAGCGCCAACTGATGGTCGACGAGATGTTATAGGAAGGGTGTCAGCAGGTGGGCAAACCATCCGCGGAACTTCTGCCAACCCGTACGGAACTCATCCCACGTCTGCGGCGTCAGATAGACGCTCTTCTGCTTATCGCGGTCGAACATCCGTTCCAGTTCGTGCGTGGTATTTGGGTCGATAATCACCGCATTCTCTTCATAATCCCAACTAAGACTGCGCGCGTTGAGATTGGCGCTGCCAACGGTGCAGAAACGGCCGTCGACCATGATAATCTTTGTATGATGGAAGCCCGGCTGGTAGAGCCATACGTGGGCGCCGTGTTTCATGAGTTTGTGGACATTGTAGAAGACGCAGTCGGGCGTCAGGGGAATGTCGCTCTTGGCCGACACCATAATCTCTACCTTCACACCGCGTTTGATAGCATTGCGCAGTGCCTTCTTCAGCTTCGGATTGAGGGTGAAGTAGGGGTTGATGAGCTTGATGGAGTCCTGGGCATCGTTGATGGCATCGACGTAGAACTTGCGGATAATGTCATTGGTGGTGCGCGGTTCGCGGTTGATGATGCCCACCAGCTTACGGCCGCTGGTGGCTGTGGTGTCGGGTTTCAATCCGGTGAAGGGCACTGAGCGGTAGCCGCCGCGATAGTATTGCCAGCCGGCGAGCTGTTCGCCCGTCACTTTCTTCCAGATGCGCATAAAAATGCGCTGTAGTTCGTTGACGGCGCTACCTTCTATGCGGCAGTGCATATCGCGCCATTCGCCCACCTGTTCGGTTCCTTTGATGTAGTAGTCGGCCACGTTCATGCCGCCCGTATAGGCGATATAGCCGTCGATGACTACTATCTTGCGGTGGTCGCGTGTGAATACATGGTTGACCCACGGGAAACGAATAGGGTCGAATTCGTAGATTTCAATGCTGTCTTGCCGCAGTGCTGTAAGATGGTGCTTCTTCAGTGGCTGATTGTTCGAGTCGTTGCCAAAGCCGTCGAAGAGTGCTCTGACCTGAACTCCCTCACGGCGCTTCTCGCGCAGAATGTTGAAGAGCAGCGAAGCAATGGAGTCGTTGCGGAAGTTGAAGTATTCCAGATGGATGCTGTGTCGGGCCTGACGAATGGCGTTGAACATGTCGTCGAACTTCTCTTGTCCCGACATGAGTAGCGTTACCTTGTTGTCACGTGAAAAGCGAATGCCGTAGTCGCTCAGCTGTTGGTACATGAGCGAGTCGGCGGTAGTTTGTGCTTGTGAGGTTATTGCATAGAAAGAGGCGAGGATGCCTATGAGCATCCCCGCCCATCGTTGTGGTTTGTTCATTCTTGTCTTCTGTGTTTCAATCTGTACTCCAAGGGCGAGATGCCGAACTTGTCCTTAAACACTTTGATGAAGTTTTCGCCTGTTGGGAAACCTACGTTGGTAGCCAGCTCGTTCATGTTGATGTTGGTCTGCTTGAGCAGTATGCAAGCACGCTTGAGGCGCATGTCGCGAACAAGCTCTGTGGGCGTTTTGCCCGTGATGTTTCTAATCTTGTGGAAGAACGGAACGCGACCCATACCCATCGTAGCCGACAGTTCCTCGAGGCTGATGTGTCCGCGGCTCATATTCTGCACTACATATTGCTCAATGTTCTGCAGCAGCTGACGGTCCATCTGGTCGGCCATCGAGTAAGTATCGAACTCAGGGTCGGTATCGGTGTCGTCGATGATTTGAGCAGTTTCTGTCGGTGCCAGTGCATTTTTCTTCTTGAAGGTCACTTCCACTGCCTGAATCTCGTCGTTTTCGTCGGTATCCGTTTCAACGGGCGTATAGTCGGAGAGGTCGATGCTTTCACTGGCAGTGGTCATACTCGAGGTGCGATTCTCCAGGCGGCGCGTTTCAGAACCCTCAATCAGGTTGTTGCCTACGTTGATTGGGCCGATGCCGAGCTGTACGTTGAAGCGCATGATGGCCTCTTGGATGTTGAATGGCTTAGCCAGCCAGTCGTCGGCCGCCATCGAGATGTTCTGCGCCTTCATTTCCTGCGGTGTGAGCGTGCCTTCGGTCATGAGGATGAACTTGATTTTGGCGGTCGATGCGTTCGACTTGATTTGGTTGCAGAATGCACTGCCTGATCTGCCCGGCATGTCGTGCTTACAGACAATCAGGTCGGGCTTCATGATGCTGATGTCCTTGTCGGCTTTGCCAATGCTGTCGTAGATGTGGAAGTCGTAGACGTAGCGCAGACGTTCAGCCGTGAAGTTGAGGAACTCGATGTTGTCGTCAATGAAAACGACCTTGAACTTGCTGGTGGGCGAATCTGCCTTCACGCGGCGTTCTTCAGAGGTGAGCGTTTCATATTCTGTGTTGCTTGCCAGCAAGCTCAGTTCGCCCTTACTGTTCAGTTGGAATCGGTTATGCACTTCCTGCTTGGCTTTCTCTTCGGGATTTTCCAGTACCATCTGCATGTCAGCCACGCGTGTGATGACCTGAAGCATTTGCGAGTGCAGATTGTTGAGCTGTTCGCGTTCGTCGGGTGTGATGTCTTCGCGTTCTGAGAGGTCGGTGATAATCGACGTCATGCGTATCATGGGTTCGCGCAGGTCGTCGCTCGTTGCTTTGATTTCCTCGCGCTGTCTGAGCAGGTTCGATACGACGGCTTTCTTGCGAAGTCCGAAGGCGCGAATCTGGTCGAAGCCTTTCTTCCAGAGATAGAGGGCCACCACGCCGACGATGAGATAGATGGCAATCATGTACCAGGAGAGATACCAGGGTCGCTCGATAACGATTTCGAGCACGCGCTCCTCATTGCTCACTGCGCCGTCGGCACTGAGCGCCTTGACATGCAGCTTATAGGTGCCGCTGCTCAAGTCGTGGAAGCTGACGCCGTGGAGCAGTGCGTCGCCGTTGTGCCATTCAGGGTCGTAGCCTTCCATGAGGTACATGAACTGCAAACGCTCGCTTTGGTTATAGTTGCCGGCTGCAAACTTGATGGTGAACGTGTTTTGGTTGTTCTTCAGTTCAATGCGCTTGCTCTCGTTAAGTGCCTGCGGCAGGGGGATATGTCCCTCGTATTCATGACCAGTGAGGATTTCTTCTTCGCCAACAAACAACTGGGTGAGCATCACGGTGGGCAATCCTTCCGTCTCGTTATCAGCCTTCTTTCTGACCCAGTTAATGCCGTAAAGTCCGCCGAGCACAACGTTTCCGTACTTGTTGACTATAATGGCACCTGGATTGAACTCGTTGCTCTGCAGGCCATCGCTGGTGGTATAGTTGTAGAGTCCGAAGTTGTAGGTGTTGTTTTCGTGGTTGCGCTGCAAGACTACTCTCGAAACACCATTGCTTGTAGTAATCCACATGTTATGATGCTTGTCTTCAGCAATGCCGCAGATGTTGTTGTTGCAGAGTCCGCTCTTCTCGGTGATGAAGCTGAGGTTGTCGTATTCGAGGTCGAGCACGTTGACGCCCTCGCGCGTACCTATCCATATTAAATGACGTGAGTCTTCGTAGATTTGTGTGATGTAGTTGTTTGTGAATTTCTGAAGGTTCGATGAGTTGCCCGTCAGGTGCATCGTTTCGCCGTTGGCCAGGTCGATGATAGTGAGTCCTTCGGCAGTACCTACGAGCATGTGGTTGCCTCGGGCATAGAAGAGCGACACGATGTTGTTGGTCTTCATCTTGCCGTTTTCCTTGGTGTAGGCCGAGAAGGTGTTCATGCGCGTGTTGTAAACCTGCAGGCCGCCTTCAGTGGCAATCCACAGGTTGCCTGTTTTATCGGTGGCCAATGCGTTGATATGGTCGTCGATGAGCGAGCTGTTGTTGGCCGAATGAGCGTATGTGATGGTTCGTCCGTTGACGATGCGCGTGAGACCATTCTTCTTCGAGCCCACCCAGAGACTGCCGTCTTTGGTATAGGCCATTGCTGAAACGTTGAGGCTGGCCAGTGGCCCGTCGTAGTCAAGTATGCCGTTGCCACCTGTGCCGTACCAAATGCGCCCGCTGGGGTCTTCGACCATAGCGGTAATATCGCCGATGGGGTTAGAGTCGAACTTATAGATGTGCTTTCCCCAGTAAGCCACGCCGAACTTCTCAGTGCCCACCCACAAAAGGTCGGTGTCGTCGACGTAGAGACTCTGAATGCTCATGTTGGGTGCCATCGTCTTGTAGCGGTCCATGCTGACGGGTTGCACGTGTTCCATCTCGTGGGTTTCGGCGTTGGCCCGAATAAGTCCATGTCGGTTGGTACCAATCCAGATGTTGCCGTTGCGGTCGCCGGCCATGCTGTTGACAGCATTGTCGACGCCAATGCCTGTGAGTCCGAGCTGGTCACCAATGTTGGTGTCCCAGGTCTTTGTCTTCGTGTTGAAGCAGAAGAGAGTGCCCTGTCCATAGAGCCAGATGTAGCCATTCTGGTCGGCATAGGCTCTGAGGCTCTTGCTGTTGCGCAATGCTTTCTCGGCAATCTCAGAGTTTTGCCAGACGATGCGCTGCTGCTTGCGCACGTCGCAGCAGACGATGCGTCCGTCGTCGTAGACGAGCAGTGCACCGTCTTTACATTCTCCGATAGAACAAATGTTGCCTGCAGGAATGTGGAAGGCGTCGCTCTCATAATCAAAGATAAAGTCCATCTGTTGCTGCATGTTGTAGCAAATGACGCCCTTCTTGGGGATGAATCCCCAAAGGTTTTTGTTGCTGTCGATATACAGTACTGCGGGCACCTCGGGCATGCTCATGCGTGCGCATACTTGCGTCATATCGCGCTCGAATGCTTCTGTCTGCTGCTGATAAATGCAGTAGCCGGCAGCCGTTTTCACCCAAAGGTTGCCGCCGAGTGCTTCCTGTATGTCCATGATATAGCTGTCTGGCAGCGACGAACCGCTCTGCGAGTCGCTCTGGAAGGTTTTAAAGGTGTAACCATCATATCGGTAGAGTCCTGCCGACGTGCCGAACCACACGAACCCGCGCGAATCCTTTAATATACAGTTGACTTGGCTGGCGGTAAGACCGTCGAGCGCATTGAGTGACTTAAACAGAAATACGCCTGCTGCCGTAATGGGTAGAAGCAGCATCATGCATACTACTATTGAGTATTTTACAAATTTCATCATGAAAACGTCTTTTTTTGAACGTACAAAGATACACATAATCCTTCAAATGAGCAAACATAAATCAATTTTTTAACGAAAAATGAAAAATGTTGCAGAAAAATTTGGCTGTATCAGAAAGTTTTATATACCTTTGCACCCGAATTCAGGAACGCCCTGCAGAAATGTTGGGCAAATGTATAACTTAAAAAGGTAAAAAGAAATGAAAAAGATTATGATGACTTTGGCTGCCGCTATGATGGCAGTAACAATGAACGCTCAGGTGTTCGTAGGTGGTGAGCTTGGTTTCTCAAGCA
>CAMOTK010000028.1 GCA_946625715.1 uncultured Prevotella sp.
TTGCCTTGGAAAAATGTAAAAAACCACCCATTTTTGCCTTGGAAAAATGTAAATTCGTGCTCGCTCTTGCCGATTGAGGTGAAGTCTGGCAAGGACTATGAACGGCACAATGAGTTATCCAATGTGATGATGAATGAAGAATACGGCTGACACAAAAAATGCTGAGACCGTTTTCAGTCCCAGCATCTGTTTTTTGTCGGACAGGGTCATTCAGAGAGATTGTATCTCATCCAGTGACAAACCTGTGACTTTGGCTATTTGATCATCTGACAGCCCCAATGATTTCAAGTTCCTGGCTATCCTCACTTTTTCTTTCCATGCAGCAGTGTCCATCGAATTCTTTAAATCGCGATATACTTTTACGCTCTCTTCGTAATCTTGACGCTCCTCTTTTCTTTCGTCAGCCATAACTTTCATATCTATTACCTTTCGACTTTATCACGACTTGAACTTAATGCAATTGCAAAGATACAACAAAATTTCAATTACGCAAAGAAAACGACAAAAAAATGCTGGGACCGTTTTCAGTCCCAGCATCTGTTTTTTCAGCTTGGTTCTTCGCTTACTTCAGCACGACCTTGAGCTTCGCTCCAGCTCGTTCACGTTCGGAAGAACTCAAGCAAGCTTGGTTCTTCACTTACTTCAGCACGACCTTCTTGCCGTTCTGGATAGCGATGCCCTTGTAGCTGGCGGTGATCTTCTGACCAGCGATGTTGTAAACAACACCGTTGACCTTCTCAGCCTTCACACCTGCGATACCAGCAGCAGCACCGGGAACTTCACCGTTCTCGAGGAAAGTAACATCGTTTTCATCTACCTTGGTGGTCAGAGTGGCCTTGCCATCCTTATCGAAGATGAAACCAGAGCAGGTAATCTTAGAACCATTGGCGTTAACAGCATACTTGCAGCCCTTGAATACCTGGAACTTCAGCACACCCATACCGCCCTTGGCAATGTTTTGCCACTTGCCTTCAGCATCCAGATGAGAGTCATAGGTACCCTTAGCACGGGTGTAGATCTGCTCAGGCCACTCAACAGCTGTGATACCTCCATCTTTCAGGTAGTTGAATTCACCACCACCCTTGATCGTGTAACCATAAACAGCGCCGAGGTCGGTAGAAGCATCACCGATAGCAGCAAAGGTGTAACCAATAGCCTGGCCTTCCTCGAAGACGGTGTAAGCCTTGTTAGAAGAAGCCTTGTGGATGACATAGAGCCAGCCATCATCAGTAGCAACGAACTCGAGATATGCACCAGAAACAGGAGCAATCAGCGTGGTGCTGGGAGTGCCGCCATCAGCGTCCTTGGGGTTGCTAGAACCCTGCAGACCACCCTTAATCAGAGTTTCACCACAATTTACACCATTGCAAGCAATGGTCTTGTAGTTGTCGTCAGCACCGATAGCAGCAGTAATGCTAGTAGTCTTACCAATAACGGAACCTGCTTTCTGAGCAGCGGCTTCTGTTGTAAGACCAAGGGCTGCGAAGTCGGTGTTCTCTTCGTTGAACGAGCAGAATTCCTGTGCGTTCACGCTCATAGCTGCTACGAGAGCAACTGCACTAAGTAAAATTTTCTTCATAATAAAACGTTTTTAATGAATTAATAAATAATTATAATGAGTAATATACTCTCTTGTTATTTGAGTTGTCTGTGGGGGCAAACCCACAGACAACTCTATACGGGAATTACTTCTTTCCTACGAACTCGTACTTGTACTCGACCACCATACGGCCACTGCGCTGGCTGACGGTGAAAGCAACGTTCAGATTGCCATCGGCATCAATAGCGCCAGAGAAAGCAGAACCTAACTTGTTGTCGGCGTTATTCTCGGACACCTGATTGACAAACTGATAGCCATGACCCGAGTGCCAGATGTTGGCCACCGAAGCAGCGTCGAGGCTGAAGCCGGCGCAAGTGAACGTTACGTTGGTCACGCCGGTAGAGGCACCGGCAGCGAGGGCAACAGAACCTTCAAACGTTTCCACGCCGCTGTCGCTGGTACGCGTCCATGTGCCGGTATAGGTGCCTTCCGAGCCCTTCTCGGCAGTGGTGCTGTAGCTGATGTTCTCATCCTTGTCGTCGCCACAAGCAACGAGTGTGCAACTCAGAGCGAGAACAGCAAAGATTGAATATATAAACTTCTTCATTGTCGTGTGATATTAAAGTTATTAATTCTCTTCATGAATTAGTAACCAGGATTCTGGTTTGACTTATCCATAGCGGTGTTCATCTCAATCTCGTTGGCCGGGATAGGACGATAGAGTTTATAGGCGGTACCGTTCACATCCATCATGGCCTTGGCGCTGCTGATATAGGGGTTGAACTCAACATTGTAGCGCACGAGCTGCTTGGTACGACGGAGATCCATCCAGCGCTGACCTTCAGCGTAGAGCTCACGAGCGCGCTCGTCGAGAATCACGTCGATGTCGCGAATCTGGAAGGAGCCAGTGGTAGCATAGCTGTTTACGTAGTCGCCAAAGGCATTGAGCGAGGCCAGTCCGGCACGGTTGCGCACGGCGTTGAGCTTAGCCAGAGCCTCAGTGGTCTTTCCGGCCATCATATAGGCCTCGGCAGCAACGAGATACATGTCGCTGACGTGCAGGAGCACGATGTCGCGGTAAGAGTTCTTACTTGTGACCTGCTCGGAGGCGGGATCGTCGAACTTCTTCACGCACACGCCATTGCTGGTCTGGTTGTTGTAGTCAGAGAGAGCCTGGGTGGACTTAGCTTTCACGCTGCCGTCGGCATTGAAGGTGTACTTCGTAATGCGGGGAAGTGTGAGAATGGCAGCAGTGACCTCAGTGATGTCGGTGCCCTGCACATACTGCGACTGATGGGCAGCGAGTTCAGCCTCGACCTCTGACTCGGTGACATACCAGGGGAAGTAGCGGTGGGCGATGTGGAAATCAGCCAGTTTGGCAGCATCCACATTGTAATAGGCATAGTAACCCTCGGTACCCCAGTTGGCCATGTTGCCGCTCTTGCCACCATTGTACATCGTGGTCATGAACGTTGCTTCATAACGCAGGTCGCCTTTCTCGAAAAGGTACATGCTCTTTTCAGACTGGGCATTGTCACTACCCACGTTCTTCTGACCGCTGGTGGTGCAGTCGCCATAGTAGCCGCCAAAGTTGTTCTGCATAGAGTGACCACCCTCGCTGCTGTTGCCGGGGTAGCCATTACGCTCGTACTGTACGGAGAAGATTTCCTCAGCATTGCCCTCGTTGGCGGGAGCCCACTTGTCGGCGAAGGTCATGGTCAGGCCGATGCCCTTGATGGCCTTTTCTGCCCAGGCAGCAGCCTCGGTGAAGTTGGCAGTAGAGCCAACGGTATAGGTACCCTGCTCTATGTTGTCAACGGTGGTGTCGAGATCCCAGCCGGCAGCCAGATAGACTTTGGCCAGAAGAGCAGCAACAGCCTGCTTGTTGGCACGACCCTTATGGTTCTGGTCGTCAAGGCTCGAGTTGTTGTAGAGGGCAGTCAGGTCTTCAATCAGACCGGCATAGACGTCCTTCAGCTCGGTACGGGGATAGTCGCGCTTGGCATCATTAATATAGGTAGTGATGTAAGGCACACCGCCAAACTGCTGGGTGAGCACGAAGTAACAGTAGTCGCGCAGGAAACGGGCCTCATAGCCTAAAGCCGACTCTGCACCGGCATAGCTGATGACGCCATTGGCGTAGTTGATGGTCTGGTACAGGTTGGAGTACAGGCTCTTCACGCCATCATCCTCCACCGTAAGCGTGTACTCATTGTACACACCGCCGGAATGGCCACGGGTGTTGATATAGAGGTCGGTACCCTGAGAGAAGAGCTCGGGATTGTAAGCAACCGACTTCAGGCTGTTGTAAGTGGCTGTAAGGAACTGCGTGGCGTCAGATCCAAAGCGGTCGTCGGCCGTCTGTCCGCCGGCACTCTTGTTCTCCGGTGTCAGGAAGTCGCTGCAGCTGGTCAGAGACATACCCGTCAGCATGGCGGCCGTCACGAAAAGATATATTTTCTTTTTCATTGTTTCTGGATATTAAACGTTATTAGAATTTAATGCTTGCACCAATCTGATAGGTAATCGTGCTCGGACCGTCGTTCTTCAGAGCAGCGTCGGCCCACTCAGGATCGAAGCCCTTGTACTTGGTGATAACGAACGGGTTGGTCACCGTAGCATAGAGGCGGAGGTGCTTGCAGCCAATCTTGCTCAGCAGGGTCTTGTCGAAGGTATAGCCCAGTGTGATATTCTTTACCTTCAGGAACGAAGCGTTGGTGACGCACTTCGACTGATCCCAGTAACCACCCTGTATACCGACACCACCATTGCTGCCGCCATTGTTGGGGAAGGGCATGTCGCCATAGTGCGTAGAGGTCTGATAGACGGGGTTGATGTACGTACCATCGGGATTGACACCGTCGACGTCGACCAGCGTACCGGCAGGAATGTACCAGTCGCCCTGGAGACGCATACGGCCGCGGTCGCCCAGGTTCCAATACTCGCCGAGGAAGTTAGAATAGACCTTGTAGCCAACCTTGGCATAGAGCGAGAACGAGAAATCCCAGTTCTTCCAAGAGAGGTTTGAGGTGAAACTACCGGTGAACTTCGGATCCATGCTGCGGATAACGCGGTCGTCGGGATCGATCTTACCGTCGCCGTTCTGGTCCTTCACATAGGGCTGACCCTCGGTGAGGCCATAGACCTTGTAGAAGTAGTCGTACTCCCTCATCTTGTCGCCGGGGTTCAGGCCGGCATTCTTAGCCGCATCGTTGTTGGGAACGGTCATCATGCGGTCGGTAACGATACCACCGGTCTCATAAGTATAGGTATTGTTCAGAGCGTAGTTCAAGAACAGGTTGCCGGTCACGCCGTCACCAACGAGGCGGTCGACGATACCGTCGATGTTGCGCACCTTGTTGACGTTGTGGGCAAAGGTGAACGAAGTTTCCCAGTTCCAGTCCTTGGTCTTGATGTTAACCGTGTTCAAGGCGATTTCAATACCACGGTTGCGCACCGAACCGATGTTGGTCTTCATTGAGCCGCCACCAGACTCTAAGGGCAGATCGACGCCACGGAGCAGGTTGTCGGAAGTCTTCTGATAGACATCGATGCTACCGTTGATGCGGTTGTCGATGAAGCCGAAGTCAAGACCGGCGTTGAACTCAGTAGAGGTCTCCCACATCAGCACCTTATTAACAATAGAGGAAGGTGTAAAGCCCTGAGCATAGTCGGCACCGAAGGGATAGAAGATAGGATCGGAAAGGGTCTGCTGGGTATCATAGGCACCGGCACCCTTGTTGTTACCAGTCTTACCGAAAGCCAGACGGAGCTTCAGGTTGCTGAGCCAGCTGACGTTCTTCATGAAGTCTTCCTCAGTGATACGCCAAGCAAGAGCTGCAGAGGGGAATGCACCCCAGCGATTGTCCTTGTCGAACTTCGAGCAACCATCCCAACGCATGGTCAGGGTGAGCAAGTAACGGTTCTTCCAGTTATAGTTGGCACGCAGGGCATACGACGTCATGCTGGTCTCTGAGTAAGAAGTCTTCGACTTGTCGGCATTGTACGTGCCGCTACCCATGTTCCACCAGTCGGTGAGGTCCATCACGCTGGTAGCAAACCACTGGCTGCGCTCCGAATTGCCCGACTCCATCGAGAACAGGCCCATCAGACTGAGGTTGTGGTCCTGTGCAATGGTGGTGCTGTAGTTGATGATGTTATCCCATGTCCAAGAGAAGTTGCGATAACGATCGGTATTAGCTTCGTTGGGCGTTTCGGAGGTATAGGTACCATCGTCGTAAGCCTCGCCGGTGAGCGGGTTCTTATAGCCACCGAAGAAACCTTCGCGATAGCTCTGATAGTTGGGAGAGAACGTGGTCTTGAAGTCCAGACCCTTGATGATGTCGAACTTCAGGTAGACGTTACCCAGCAGGCGCCAAGACTCGCGCTGTTTTTTGGTGCTCTTCATAATGTCGAGCGTGCTGCGCTGATCAGAGAACTGATAAGAGTCGGTGCCGAGTGCGGCATAGTTACCAGGCTTGTGGTTCACGTTGCCGTCTTTGTCGTAGGGCACCATGTAGGGGTTCATACGATATGCATACTTGATGGCATCGTCGTTGGCATATTCCTGATCGGTGCGGGCAATATTCAGGCTGAAGCCAGCGCTGATGACCTTGTTGACCTTAGCGTCGACGCTACCCTTGAAGTTGAACTGCTTCTTGCCATCGCCCTTGTACGTACCGATTTCACGGTTGAAACCAGCACCGAAGTGGTAGTTCACACTCTCACTACCGCCGTTGACAGAAATGAAGTGGTTCTGCTGGCTGCCGTTCTGAGTGACCATGCCGGGCCAGTCGTAAGTCTTGCCTTCGGCCAGCATCTGCTTCATCAGGTATTCGCCATCGCCGGTGTGCTCACGGAGCAGGCACTGCTCAAGCACGGTGCCGCCGATCTGATAGACGGGATGAGAAGAGAGTGCAGAGGCTGCTGTCGCACCATTACCGCCATAAGTCAGGAACTTCATGAAGCGGTAGTCATAGAACTGACGGCCATTCTGGAACTCAGGCATGCGGGCTGTCTTCGACCAGCCATAATAGCCATCGTAGCTGATGGTGGGCTTCTGGTCGCGCTTGATGCTCAGGCCACCCTTTGTGGTCACCATAATCACACCGGCTGTAGCACGCGAACCGTAGATAGCGGTTGACGAAGCGTCTTTCAGCACGTCGATGCGCTCGATGTCCTGAGGATTGAGGAAGTTGATGTCGTCGCACATCACACCGTCAACCACATAAAGAGGAGTGGTGCTCGAGTTGATAGACGACTTACCACGGATTTCGATATTGAAACCACCGCCTGCACGACCAGACGACTGTGTGATGTTCACACCAGGGTTGCTACCCTGCAGGTTTCCTAATACTGAAGGAGCACCCTTGGCGTTCAGCTGCTCGGTGTTCACTGAAGAAACCGAACCCGTCACGTCTGTCTTCTTCATCGTACCGTAACCCACGACTACGATGTCCTGAAGCGTGGTGGCGTCTTCCTTCATCACCACTTTTACGTTAGACTTGCCGGCAACTTTCACTTCCTGTGTCACCATACCGATGTACGAAATCACAAGAACCTTACGCTCGCCGAGCTTAATGGTGAAGTTACCGTCGAAGTCCGTCACGGTGGCGTTCTTCGTACCCTTCTCCATCACTGTCGCGCCGATGACGGCTTCACCCTGCTCATCGACCACGTTACCCGATACTGACTGAGCTGAAATGCTGCCTACGAGGAAGCAGAACAACAGCACCAAGCCAAATCGAAGTGTTTTTAAATGACCTTGCATACTTGTTTGTTTTAGTTGTTTTATTGAGTTATTATATTGTATTCGCGGGCGTTTCGGCCTCTCGAAGAGGCTTCCACGCTTAGTTAGTAACCAGTTTGACGCGGCAAAATTACTAAAAAAAAGTATCTCTACCAAAAGAAATGCAAAAAAAATCTTATAGTATTTAGTGGGGACAGGGCATTATTGCACCTTTTTTCATTAAAATTACACCTTTATATAAAATATTATTAGTACTTTTGCAGCGGAAAAAAACAAACGACAACGATATGAAACAACTGAAAAAAACGCTCTTAGCATGCTGCCTCATGGCAGCTACACAGCCCATGCTTGCTCAGACGCCTGCTTTCCCGGGCGCTGAAGGCTTCGGCCGACTGACCACCGGCGGACGCGGTGGCAAGGTGTATCACGTGACATCACTGGAAGACGACGGCAAGACCTCTACAAAAGGTACGCTGCGCTGGGCCAACGCACAGGCGGGACCGCGCACCATCGTGTTCGACGTGTCGGGCACCATCTACCTGAAGTCGGCACTGAAGATTAACGCCAACACCACGATTGCCGGCCAGACGGCTCCCGGCGACGGCATCTGCATTGCCGGCTATCAGGTGACGCTGAACAGGAACAACATCATCCGCTACATCCGCTTCCGTCCGGGCGACGAGAATGAGGGCGAGCACGACGGCCTGGGCGCCATGGACTCGGAAAACATTATCGTCGACCACTGCTCGGTGTCGTGGAGCGTCGACGAGTGTCTGTCGGTCTACGGTTCGAAGAACATCACCGTGCAGTGGTGCATCTCCTCGCAGAGCCTGAACAACTCCAACCATGCCAAAGGCAGCCACGGCTACGGCGGCAACTGGGGCGGCAGCGGTGCCTCGTACCACCACAACCTGATTGCCCACCACGTATCGCGCACACCGCGCCTTGGCCCGCGTCCCGGCACACAGACTGACGAGCGCATGGACATGCGCAACAACGTCATCTATAACTGGGCAGGCGAAGGCTGCTATGGCGGCGAAGGCATGAACGTGAACATCGTGAACAACTACTACAAGCCAGGCCCCGGCACACCGAGCGGCGCCAAGGGCATGCGCATTGCCTCTATCGGCATCCGCACCAGCGACTATACTAAACACAACACGGACAAGCCCAACGATTGGGACAAGATGTGGCACGTCTGGGGCGACTTCTACGTAGAAGGCAACGTGAACGAAAGCTATCCACAGGTGGCCCAGGACAACTGGACCTATGGCATGTATAACCAGATAAGCAACAGCAAAGTGGACAACACCTACACGCAGGAAACAAAGGACACAATGCGCATCTACGACCCCATCGCCTTTGAGCAGGTGACCACCCACTCGGCCGAGAAGGCATACGAGCAGGTGCTGAAGTACGTGGGTGCCTCGCTCCACCGCGACGCTCTCGACGAGATTATCGTCAACGACGCCAAGAACGGCACGGCCACCTTCACCGCTTCGGGCAACTCGAAGGGTATCATCAACCACCCGAGCGACGTCTCGGGCGAAGGCTGGGAGAAGTGGCCCACGCTGAAGAGTGAGCCGGCACCTGCCGATACCGACGGCGACGGCATGCCCGACGCATGGGAAACGGCCAAAGGCCTGGACCCCAGCAATGCGGCCGACGGCAACACGAAGAACGACGAGGGCTACACGAACCTGGAACTCTACCTGAACAGTCTCGTGGCCGACATCACCGCCAAGCAGAACGAGGGCGGCACCGTGCTGCAGGGACAGGAGAAGGATGCCGCCGGCATCAGCACCCTGCACAAAGACAGCAAGCGCCCCGAGGGCATCTACACCATGAGCGGCCTGCGCCTCGACGGCATCTACCAGCCGGGGCTGTATATTGTGAACGGACAGAAAGTTATTATCAAATAAGACAAACACATAACAAAATGCGCAAGCTAACGATTCTTTTTGCACTGCTGACCCTATGGTGTGGCCAGCCAGCAGCACAGACGCTGCCCTTCCAGAATCCGAACCTCAGCACCGACGAGCGCGTGGAAGACCTGCTCAAGCGACTGACGTTGGAAGAGAAAACGAAACTGATGATGAACAGTTCGCCAGCCATACCCCGACTGGGCATTCCGCAGTGGGACTGGTGGAGCGAAGCACTCCACGGCGTAGGCCGCAACGGCGTGGCCACGGTGTTCCCGTCGTGCATCGGCATGGCCTGCTCGTTCGACAACGACCTCATCGGCCGCATCTACGACGCCGTGAGCGACGAGGCGCGCGCCAAGCACAACCAGCTGCGCGAGCAGGGCAAGCCCACCGCGAAGTATCAGGGCCTGTCGTTTTGGACGCCGAACATCAACATCTTCCGCGACCCGCGGTGGGGACGCGGTCAGGAGACCTACGGCGAAGACCCCTTCATGAACGCACAGATGGGTCTTTGCGTGGTGCGCGGCCTGCAAGGCACCCAAACTTCAAACTCGCAAACTTCAAAATACTATAAGCTTCACGCTTGCGCCAAGCACTTCGCCGTGCATAGCGGTCCGGAGAAGACACGCCACCACTTCGACATAGAAGACTTGCCGACGCGCGACCTGTGGGAAACCTACCTGCCGGCCTTCAAGACGCTCGTGCAGGAAGGCAACGTGCAGCAGGTGATGTGCGCCTACCAGCGCTTCGACGGCGAGCCCTGCTGTGGCAGCAACCAGCTGTTGCAGCGCATCCTGCGCGACGAGTGGGGCTTCAAAGGCCTGGTGGTGAGCGACTGCGGTGCCGTGAGCGACTTCTGGATGGAAGGCCGCCACGGAGTATCGAAGGATGCCGCCGCAGCCTCAGCCCGTGCCGTACTGAGCGGCACCGACGTTGAGTGTGGCAAGAACTACACGAACCTGCCCGAGGCCGTGCGCCGGGGCGACATCTCGGAAGAAGAAATCAACGTCAGCGTGCGCCGCCTGCTGAAGGGCCGTTTCGAACTGGGCAACTTCGACCCCGACGAGCTGGTGCCCTGGACGAAGATTCCGGCCTCGGTCATTGCCTCGAAAGAACATAAGGCACTGGCACGCCAGATGGGCCGCGAGCAGATGGTGCTGCTGAAGAACAACGGCATCCTGCCACTCGACGCCAACAACAAGCGCATCATGGTGATGGGCCCCAACGCCGCCGACAGCACCATGCTGTGGGGTATCTACTTCGGACAGCCCTCGCACACCGTGACGCCGCTCGAAGGCATTGCTGCCCGTCTGGGTGGCGACGTGCCCTTCATTGAGGCGTGCGACATCACCAGCATGACGGTGGAGAAGCGGCGCATTGGCCGCAGCACCGAGAGCGCCGACGGCAGCACCACCCTGCAGATGGAGTCGATGGGACAGCACACGTTTACGATGGACGAGATTGTCCAGAGTGCAGCCCAGAGCGACATCGTCATCTTCGTGGGCGGCATCTCGCCCAACCTGGAACGCGAAGAGGCCAAGAAAGTGCACCAGCCGGGCTTCGACTCCGGCGACCGCACGTCTATTGAACTGCCGCAGGTGCAGCGCGACATTCTCCGCAGACTGCACGAGGCCGGCAAGAAGGTGGTGCTGGTCAACTGCAGCGGCTCGTGCGTTGCACTCGAACCGGAGATGAAGACCTGCGACGCCATTCTTCAGGCCTGGTATGCCGGCGAACAGGGCGGACACGCACTGGCCGACGTGCTCTTCGGCGACTATAACCCTGGCGGCAAACTGGCCGTCACGTTCTACAAGAACGACGCGCAGCTGCCTGCCTTCGACGACTACCGCATGCAGGGCCGCACCTACCGCTACTTCAAGGGCGAGCCCCTCTTCCCCTTCGGCTACGGACTGAGTTACACCTCTTATAAATATGGTAAGCCGCAGTACAAGAACGGCAAGGTGACGGTGAGCGTGACCAACACCGGCCGACGCGACGGCACGGAGATTGTGCAGGTCTACGTGCGCAACATGGCCGACACCGAAGGCCCCATCAAGACGCTGCGCGGCTACGGCCGTGTAGACCTGAAGGCCGGAGAGACCAAGACCGTGAGCATCGACATGCCGCGCGAGCGGTTTGAGGGCTGGGACGTGAAGACCAACACCATGCGCGTGGTGCCCGGTCGCTACGAACTGATGGTGGGTGCTTCGAGCGCCGACAAAGACCTGAAAAAGCTGGTTGTGAACATCAAATAGGCTAAACAAAGTGAAAAGGTACAAGAATATTTTGGGTTTTCACGAATTTAAAGTATCTTTGCACCGTCAATGAAACAACTCTTACAACTTTATAAGCAGTGGAGCGGTCATGAACCTGCCAGCACCGAAAGGTTGCCGGGCGCAGGTTCAAACCGTTCATACTACCGACTGACAGACGCTGAAGGCCAAACCGTCATCGGCTGCATCGGAACCAGCCGCGACGAGAACCACGCCTTCATCTACTTGGCACGGCACTTCTGCAAGCGCCAACTGCCGGTGCCGAAGATTTTGGCGGCCAGCGACGATGAGCTGCGCTACCTGCAAACCGACCTCGGCCGCACCTCGCTCTTCGACGCCATCAAGGGCGGACGAGAAGCCGGCGGCCGCTACACGCTGAAGGAACAGGAGCTGCTGAAGCGCGTCATACGCGAACTGCCGAACATACAGATACGAGGGGCACGCGGGCTGGACTTCTCGCAATGCTACCCGCAGGCAACCTTCGATGTAGACAGCGTGCTCTTCGACCTGAACTACTTCAAGTACTGTTTCCTCAAAGCCACAGAGATAGACTTTCACGAACTGAAACTGGAAGCCGACTTCCGACTGCTGGCCAAAGACCTGACGCAGGCCGACGATGTTCAGGGATTCCTCTACCGCGATTTTCAGGCACGGAACGTGATGTTGATGGACAGCGTTCCAGCTTTCATCGACTTCCAAGGCGGTCGCCGCGGGCCGTTCTACTACGATCTGGCATCTTTCCTTTGGCAGGCCAGTGCCAAATATCCTCATAAGTTGCGCCGCGAACTGGTGTACGAATACTATACGGCGCTGAAGCAATACACCGAAGTACCCACCCCACACCGTTTTGTCGAGCGCCTGTCGCTCTTCGTGCTCTTCCGCACACTGCAAGTGCTGGGCGCCTACGGCTTCCGCGGCTACTTCGAGCGCAAGCAACACTTCATCGACAGCATTCCGCCCGCCATCCAGAACCTGCGCGAACTGATAAATGAGGGCAACTACCCCTACCCTTACCTGATGTCGATTCTGAAGAAGCTGACCGAGCTGCCACAGTTCCAGCAGATAGCAGCCACGGCCAGTCGTGCCGACGGCTACAAGACCACCGACAACAATCCCTACAAGCCACACCCGCAAGACGGTCCGGCCACGTTCTCGAAGTACGACGGCAAGGGCCCGCTGGTGGTGCGCGTCTTCAGTTTCTCGTTTGCCAAAGGCATTCCAGAAGACGAGAGCGGCAACGGCGGCGGCTATGTGTTCGACTGCCGCAGCACCCACAACCCCGGCCGCTACGAACCCTACAAGCAGCTCACGGGACTGGACGAGCCCGTCATCCGCTTTCTGGAAGACGACGGCGAGATTCTCACCTTCCTCGACTCGGTCTACAAGCTGGCCGACGCCCACGTGCGCCGCTACATCCAGCGTGGCTTCACCAGCCTGATGTTCTGCTTCGGCTGCACAGGCGGACAGCACCGCTCGGTCTACTCGGCTCAGCATCTGGCTGAGCACATCCACCAGAAATTCGGTATCGAGGTGCGCATCTGCCACCGCGAACAGCATATCACCCAAACACTCGAAGCGCTATGAAACAGGCCATGATACTGGCAGCAGGACTGGGCACACGCCTGAAACCGCTCACCGACACGATGCCAAAGGCACTGGTGCCCGTGGGTGGCAAACCGCTGCTCGACCTGAATATCCGCAAACTGCTGGCGCAGGGCTACGACCGCTTTGTGGTCAACGTGCACCACTTTGCCCAGCAAATCATCGACCATGTGGCCCAACAAGACTATGCGCCGCTGGTGCACTTCAGCGACGAGAGCGAACAACTGCTCGAAACGGGCGGCGGACTGAAGAAAGCACAACTGCTCTTCGACGACCAGCAGCCCATCCTCATCCACAACGTCGACATTCTCGACAACATCGACTACGACTGGTTTGCCCGCCAACACCAGGATGAAGAAGACGCCGTGCTGCTCGTCAGCCGCCGCAAGACCAAACGCTATCTGCTCTTCGACAACAGCATGCGCCTCATGGGATGGACCAACATTGAGACTGGCGAGGTGCGCTCACCTTATCCCTGGTTGCGCGAGTCGGAGATTGCCATCGACGAAAACTGGAACGTGGTGGCGCAGCCCAATTCTCACTTGTCAACGCTCCATTATCAACTGAATGCCTATGCGTTCAGCGGCATCCACAGTTTCTCGCCCCGCCTCTTTCCGCTCATGGACCGTTTCCCCGACAGGTTCAGCATCATCGACTTCTACCTCTCCGTCTGCCACCGCAGCCGAATCTACGGCTGTCAGAAAGACGGCCTGAGCGTGCTCGACGTCGGCAAGCTCGACTCCTTAGAGCAGGCTGAAGCCTACGTCAAAGCCCCATAAACTTCAAACTTCAAATTTCAAACTTCAAAATATTTCCATGCAACAGAAGATTATCATTCTCGATTTCGGGTCGCAGACCACGCAGCTCATCGGCCGCCGCGTGCGCGAGCTGGACACCTTCTGCGAGATTCTGCCCTACAACAAGTTCCCCGTGGGCGACGAGAGCGTCATCGGCGTCATACTCAGTGGCTCGCCTTACTCAGTACACGACCCCGAGGCCTTCAAGGTCGACCTCAGCCAGTTCATCGGACGTCTGCCCGTACTGGGCATCTGCTACGGCGCACAGTTCATCAGCCACACCCTCGGTGGCAAGGTAG
>CAMOTK010000029.1 GCA_946625715.1 uncultured Prevotella sp.
CTCGTCGTTTTAGTGATTTTACTTGGTGAAATCAGTGAAACGACAGTGTAAAAACGCTAAAACGACGATGTGAAATCAGTAAAACGACGATGGGCGACTGCCAAAACGGGATGGGCGAGATGGTGGCTGGATGTAAAAGTGCCACTTTTACTTTTCTAGAATGGTCGGTCGGGAAGTGTTAAATTTTGGCAGTTTTTCTTTACAAACTCGCAGCTTTTTTGGGGCGAAGTCGTTTGGCGATTTTGGTTTATTGCAAGCTCTTAATCCAGTTGGTGACGGTTTGGCCCATGAGGAGCTTGAAGGCATTGCTGAAGGTGTTGTAGTTGTGGAAACCGCTTTGGTAGGCCAGTTGCTTGGCAGTGAAGGGCTGTCCTGTGGTGATGGCATCGTGGTAGAGGTTGATGAAGTGGTTGATGCGCAGCTGGTTGATGTAGGCATTGTAGGTGATGCCATTCTGCGAGAAGTGCTGGCTGAGGTATGTTCGGTTGGTGCCGATGGCCTTGCTGACCTGGTCGAGCGTGAGGTCGTGTCGGAGAAAGAGCAGCGTGTCTTCGCAGTGTCTTTTCAGCTGAATCTCGATGCTCGGCTCGCTGTTGGCCAGCAAGTCGCTGTCGTCGTCGGTCTGCTCGATGGGTTGCAGTACGTGTTCTGCGGGTGTGTCCAGCTCGGGTGTGGGCTGTTCGAGCTCTTGCAGCGTTTCCACGCGCCAGAGCAGGAAGGCCACGATGAAGATGGTGTTGATTTGAGTGGCATACTCCATGGTCATTCCGCCAAAGTTGATTTTGTAGGCCCCGAAAATGATGAGAATGGCTGTCAGCAGTATCAGGCTGGACCATATCTGCTTGTGCTCCAGGTCGGCGTAGTTGTCTCTGAGCCATCGGCCGTACTGTCGCACGGACCAAAGCATGTAGGCAATGAAGCTCGTGACAAGAATGAGCTGATAGATTTGTAGTGCGCGCTCGTAAAAGGGGTTGTGGGCTATGGCGCCCATGCCGAAGCAGATGGCGGCGATGGGGAGCATGGCCACGGCGATGGGCCACAGCGGTCGTCGCTTGTCTTGCAGCAGGCAGAGCAGCGTGGCCATCATGGTGGGCATTAGCGTGAGGCAGTCGAGCCCCATGGCCACGGCATTGCGCATGATGCGGTCGTCGACGAGGCATACCAGTCCGAGCAGCAGCCACCAGACGTGGCTGAGAGCCGCCGAAATCATGAAGGCAGCGGCCCAGAGGCGCAGTCGCTTGGGCGGATGGATGGGGGTGGGAACGTTGATGAACGATTGTATCAGCAGATAGGCTGCTGCCACAACGGCAAACATGGCCGCAGCCCCATAGAGCATGGTATATATAAAATCGTTAAGTCCGAGATATTCGTACATGTTTTTGTCTAAAGTTTCTGCAAAGGTAAATAATTATTTTGTGATAAGGGAAGAAACTGCAGAAATAATAACCAATATCTGTAAATTTTGCATCACTTTTTTGTTTTTTCGCCCCTGTTGGTTGCTTTTGTTCTCTTTTATTTGTACCTTTGCAAGAACAAAAAATCAAAAGCGCTACACCCTTGAAAGAAGAATTCCTGATACAGACGCGCCAGGTGATGGGCGACGACCGCTTCGACCGCTTCATGCAGGCGCTCGGCGAGGAGCCGTCGGTGAGTGTGCGGGTCAATCCGCTGAAGGCTGGCGGGGCAGTGGTCGAAGGCGAGCGCGTGCCGTGGTGCCCTACGGGCTACTATCTGTCGGCGCGCCCGAACTTTACGTTCGACCCGCTGCTGCATGCAGGTGCCTACTATGTGCAGGAAGCCTCGTCGATGTTTGTCGACCTGGTGTTGCGCCAGCACGTAGACCGCCCCGTCGCCATGCTCGACCTCTGTGCAGCCCCTGGTGGCAAGTCGACGGCAGCGCGTGCAGCCCTGCCTGAGGGCAGTGTGCTGGTGTCGAACGAGCCTGTGCGCCAGCGGGCAAGCATCCTGTTGGAGAACATCACGAAGTGGGGGTGGCCCGACAGCTACGTGACGAGCTACTATCCGCACGCGTTTGTGAAGGCAAAGGCGCGTTTCGACGTGATACTCTGCGACGTGCCCTGCTCGGGCGAAGGCATGTTTCGCAAGGACCCGAAGGCCCAAGCGGAGTGGAGCCCGAAGAACGTGGAGAAGTGCTGGCAGCTGCAGCGCGAGATAGTGGCCGACGCATGGCAATGCCTGAGCGACGGCGGCCTGCTCATCTATAGCACGTGTACCTTTAACCTGAAGGAGAACGAGGAGAACGTGCGCTGGATGGTGGAAGAGCTGGGAGCCGAGGTGCTGCCCGTGGCCACAGAGGCCGAGTGGGGCATCACGGGTTCGCTGCTTGCAGGCTTCAGTGAGCCGGTGTATCGGTTCATCCCTGGTTTCACGCGCGGCGAAGGCCTGTTTGTGGCGGTGATGAGGAAGAAGGGAAGCCTACCCCTAACCCCTTCCAAAGGGAAGGGGGACTTGGAGGGGCTGAGGGCGCCTGACTATGAGGCGGTGGCGATGGTGGATGTCGGCTATGGACAGGCGCTGAGCTTCCTGCGGGGCGAGGCGCTGGTGTTGGCTGACCAGACGCCGCGGGGCATTGTGGGCATCAGCTTCATGGGCCGTCTGCTGGGCTACGCGAAGAATATCGGCAACCGCGCCAACAACCTCTATCCGAAGGAGTGGCGCATCAAAACGACACATATACCAACTGAATATGAAGCAATACTTAGATTTACTTGACCGCATTCTGCGTGAGGGCGTCGAGAAGGGCGACCGCACCGGCACGGGCACGCTCAGCGTGTTCGGCCATCAGATGCGCTTCAACCTGGAAGAGGGCTTCCCGCTGCTCACCACCAAGAAACTGCACCTGAAGAGCATCATCTACGAGCTGCTCTGGTTCTTGCAGGGCGACACCAACGTGCGCTACCTGCAGGAGCACGGCGTGCGCATTTGGAACGAGTGGGCCGACGAGAACGGCGAGCTGGGGCCCGTCTATGGTCATCAGTGGCGCTCGTGGCCCGACTACGACGGCGGCACCATCGACCAGATTAAGATTGTGCTCGACCAGATTAAGAACAATCCCAACTCGCGCCGCATGCTCGTGTCGGCGTGGAACGTGGCCGAGGTGAACAAGATGGCGCTGCCGCCCTGCCACACCATGTTCCAGTTCTACGTGGCCAACGGCCGCCTGTCGCTACAGCTCTATCAGCGTTCGGCCGACACGTTCCTGGGTGTGCCGTTCAACATCGCCTCGTATGCCCTGCTGTGCATGATGATGGCGCAGGTGTGCGGCCTGAAGCCCGGCGACTTCATACACACCACGGGCGACACCCATCTCTACCTGAACCATCTGGAGCAGGCCCGGCTGCAACTGACCCGCGAGCCGCGCCCGCTGCCCACCATGCGCATTAACCCCGACGTGAAAGACCTCTTCGCCTTCCGGTATGAGGACTTCCAGCTGGAGAACTACGACCCGCATCCTCACATCAAGGCGGAAGTGAGTGTGTAGTTTATAGTTTATAGTGAAGAGTTTAGAGTTATGATTAGTATGATTGCTGCCGTGGCCCGCAACCGCGCCATCGGCTTCGAGAATAAGCTTATCTACTGGTTGCCCAAGGACCTGAAGCGCTTCAAGGCGCTCACCACCGGGCATACCATCGTCATGGGGCGCAAGACGTTTGAGAGTCTGCCCAAAGGGGCACTGCCCAACCGCCGCAACTGCGTGCTCTCGACCACGGTTGAGAACCTGCCCGGCTGCGAGTGCTTTGCTTCGTGGGACGCATTTCTGGCATCATGCCAGCCCGATGAGGACGTCTACATCATCGGTGGGGCCACCATCTATGCCCAGCTCATCGACAAGGCCGATCGCCTCTGCATGACCGAGATCGACGACGAGCCGCAGCAGGCCGACGCCTTCTTTCCCGACTACAGCGACTGGCGCGAAACCACGCGCGAGCATCATCGGCGCGACGAGAAGCACGCCTATGACTACGACTTTGCCAACTATATGCGAGGGAGTAGGGGAGAGTGAGAAAAAACTTAGAAAAAAAACGAAGAAGAGGCCGCGATTAGTCGTCGGCCTCTTCTTCGTTGATGATAGCGTCGATAGACGGTTTGCGGTCGATGGCCGAGTGGAAGGAGATGATGCTCTCGCTTCGCGCCAGACCCAACGGCTGCAGTTGGTCGTGAATGATGTTGAGCAAGTGGTGGTTGTTCTTGGCATAGATCTTGATGAAAAGATCGTAGTTGCCCGTGGTGTAGTGACATTCCACCACTTCGGGAATGCTCTGCAGGCTCTTCACCACCTCGTCGAACTGCTCAGGATTTTTCAGGTTCAGTCCGATAAAAGCACAGGTCTCGTAGCCAATCTTTTCGGGGTCGATGATGAACTGCGACCCTTTCAGAATGCCTGTAGCTATGAGCTTCTGAATACGCTGGTGGATAGCAGCGCCACTGACATTGCAAGCACGAGCCACTTCAAGGAAAGGGATGCGTGCGTCGTCGGAAATCAGTTTCAGTATCTGTCTGTCCAGACGGTCAAGTTTCTGATGTGCCATTTGTCTTACTTTTTGATTGTTTTTGTTTTTTGCTTCTGCAAAGATACTAAAAATAACTGAAATTGCAATAATTTGATAGGGATAAAAGCCAAAAAATGTTCAAATCATTACTTTTCTACGGCCGAATAGTTGATTCTCAGCGCGTTTGCGGCCTGCAGTGCGTGCTTCACGTCGGCTATCAGGCCCACGGGTGTGTCCTTGTCGGCCTTGATGCTCACGGTGAGTCGCTCGGCGTCTTCTGCCGACATGCGGTTGCGCTCTTCTTCTATGAAAGCCGGGATGTCGGCCACCTCGGCGTAGCGGTTGTTCAGCTGTATGCGCACGTCGCCGTCAGGCTGGTCGGCCGGATGGCCAATGTAGATGTAGACCACCGATGCCTTGTGGGTGACCTTCTCTAGTTCGGTGCCCTGCGGCACCTGATAGCGCACCTTCAGTTCCACGTCGCGCATGTGGGTGACAATCATGAAGAAGAAGAGCACGGTGAAGATCAGGTCGGGCAGGGCCGCCGTGTTCAGTGCCGGCACGTCGTGCTCGCGCTGTCGGAATAGTCGTTTCATGGGCGCCCTCCTTTCTTGGCTTGACCAGGATTGGGCAAGCCTGGCGTTATGGGAATCTGCTCGCTGATGCGCTGAGGAAATACGGTGGCCACGGCCTCGCGCTGTTCGGCTGTGCAGGCGCGGTAGGGCTGGTGGAAGTGCTTCTGTGCCAGCTGGTTGCGTAGCTGCAAGTAGCCGTCGACGATGGCGTTCTGCACCTGGAAGTAGGTGTCGTAGTGGGCGTCGCGGTCGGCCTTGATGGCTATGACGTGGCGGTCGCTGACCAGACAGGTGCCTAAGAGGGGCACGTTGCGCCGCGTCAGCTGCGGCAGGTCGGCCGACAGTTGCTCGTTGGCCACGAAGCGGGCCACACGCTCGCTGAGCTGTGCCGGCTCTGTTGGTTCGCCGCCCACGGTGATGTGGCTGTCGGCGTCGATGCTGATTTCCAATACGTTGCGCCGCTGCACCTGCACGTCGCGCTGTTCCTGTTCGTCGGTGGGGTGAGGGAGCAGTCGGCGCAGGCCCTTGTCGGTGTCCATCGACGAGGTCACGAGAAAGAAGATGAGCAACATGAACGAGATGTCGGCAGTCGACGTCGTGTTCAGTTCGGGTATGGAGCGGCGCATCTTCTTGAACATAGTCTTTCCTCCTTATTTCTTAAACTTACGAATCAGGCCGCTGTAGCCAAAGGCCACGGCACCGACGGCCACCGCGATGAGCACCAGCGACGTGTTGATGAGCATGTCGCTGAGGCGCAGCCAGAAGGTGTCGGTGTAGAGTGTGCCGTTGATGGTGAGCGGACGGGTGGAGCCCAGCAGCCACGTGACGACCAGGCATGCCACTAAGAGCAAGGCCATGGCAGCCGCCGTGCGCATGGACCTGATGCCGTCCTTGCCGCGCAGTCGGATGCTGCGCACGAGCGACCATCCCGTCAGTAAGACGATGGCCGCGAGCAGCACGTAGATGGCGCCTAACAGCAGGTCGATGTAGAGTGGTGCCTCGTCCATAGCTTACCCCTTCTGCTTGTTGAGTTGGTACTTCGTCACGGTGTCGAGCAGCGTGATGGCGCTCTCTTCCATCTGCGACGTGAGGTGCTCAATCTTCGACAGGATATAGTTGTAGAAGAGTTGCAGCACGAGGGCCACGATGATGCCGAAGATCGTCGTGATGAGGGCCACCTTCATGCCCGATGCCACGATGGTGGGGCTGATGTCGCCCGCCATCTGAATCTGGTCGAAGGCCATCACCATGCCGATGACGGTGCCCAGGAATCCCAGCGAGGGCGCAATGGCAATGAACAGCTTAATCCACGAGCAGCCCTTCTCCATGTTGCCCGTCTGCACGGCACCGTAGTTCATGACCGAGCGCTCGATGTTGTCGATGGGCTCGTCGATGTGCATCAGTCCCTGGTAGCAGATGCTGGCCACGGGGCCTCGGGTGTTGCGGCAGAGCGTCTTGGCGCCCTCGATGTCGCCTTCCGCCACACGCTGGTCAATGTCCTTCATGAGCTGTTTGGCATTGACCTCGGCCAGGGTGAGGTAGATGATGCGCTCAATGCAGAACGCCAAGCCGAGCACCAAGGCCAGGGCTACGAGCGACATGAAGCCGGCCGAACCCTCGATGAACTTGGTTTTCAGCAACTTGTGGAAACCGCCTTCCGCGTCGACCATCTCCATGGGGTCGGGCAGTTCGTCGATGACGGTGGCCGTGTCCTGCGGTGCTGCCGCCTCGATGGTGGTGTCTTGCGGTGCTGCGGGCTGTTGTGCCGCAGTGGGTGTAATAAAGGCCATGAAGCCTGTAAGCATCATGGCCAAGAGTATTTTCTTCATAAAATGTTAAACTATCTGTTCCAGTTCGCTGACGTTCTTCTGAATCTCCTCGTCGCTGATGGTGTAGTTCTGCAGGTCGCCATTGATGTACTGGTCGTAGGCCGTCATGTCGATGAGACCGTGGCCGGAGAGATTGAAGAGAATGACCTTCTCCTCGCCAGTCTCGATGCACTTCTTGGCCTCGCGAATGGTGGCAGCAATGGCGTGGCAGCTCTCAGGAGCGGGGATGATGCCCTCGGTGCGTGCGAAAAGCATGCCGGCCTCGAACGACTCTAACTGCGGGATGTCTACGCCGTGCATCATCTTGTCCTTGATGAGCTGCGAGACAATCATGCCAGCGCCGTGGTAGCGCAGACCGCCGGCGTGGATGTTGGCAGGCTTGAACTGGTGGCCCAGCGTGTACATGGGCAGCAGCGGTGTGTAGCCGGCCTCGTCGCCGAAGTCGTATTGGAATTTGCCGCGCGTCAGCTTCGGGCAGCTGTTGGGCTCGGCTGCAATGAACTCGGTGTGCTTGCCGTCCTTCAGGTTGTGGCGCATGAAGGGGAAGGCAATGCCGCCGAAGTTGGAGCCGCCGCCGAAGCAGGCAATCACCGTGTCGGGATATTCGCCGGCCAACTGCATCTGCTTCTCGGCCTCCAGACCGATGATGGTCTGGTGCAGGGCCACGTGGTTGAGCACCGAGCCCAGCACATACTTACAATGAGGGGTGGTCTGAGCCAGCTCTACAGCCTCGCTGATGGCGGTGCCGAGCGAGCCGGAGTGGGTGGGATTGACGGTGAGGATGTCCTTGCCGGCGCGGGTCGACATGGAAGGCGAACCAGTGACGGCAGCACCAAAGGTGCGCATGATGCTCGAGCGGTAGGGCTTCTGCTGCATGGAAATCTTCACCTGATAGACCGCAGCCTCGAGACCGAACGTCTTGGCGGCGTAGGCGAGGGCAGCGCCCCACTGGCCTGCACCCGTCTCGGTGGTCACGTTGGTGGTGCCTTCCTGCTTGCAGTAGTAGCACTGAGCCAGGGCCGAGTTGATTTTATGTGAACCTAAGGGATTGGTCGATTCGTTCTTGAAATAAATGTGTGCAGGCGTACCGATAGCCTTTTCCAGCTCGTAGGCACGCACCAGAGGCGTAGAGCGATAGAACTTGTACTTCTCAAGCACCTCTTCGGGAATGTCTATCCAAGTATGCTCCATGTCGAGCTCTTGCTTTGAGCACTCCTCAGGGAAGATGTGGGCCAGGTCTTGCCACGTCAGCGGTTGCTTCGTTGCGGGGTGTATGGGCGGCAGTGGCTTGTTGGGCATGTCGGCCAGAATGTTGTACCACTGTGTAGGAATTTCGCTTTCCTGGAGGATGAATTTCTTTTGTTTTGCCATTGTCTTTTTAATGTTGGTTAGTTCATTCCGCGTACAAAGGTACGGCAAACTGCGCAAAATACCAAACAAAACGCAACTTTTTTGTGCTTTTTTCAGTACCTTTGCACCCATGATTGCAGTGATTATCCTCTATTTCGTCGTGCTGTTTGCCATCAGTCGGTGGGCAGCAAGGCGCGCTTCGAACGAAACTTTCTTTCGCGGCAACCGCCAGTCGCCGTGGTATATGGTGGCTTTCGGCATGGTGGGCGCCAGCATCTCGGGCATCACGTTGGTGTCGGTGCCGGGCATGGTCATGACGTCGCAGATGGCCTATCTGCAACTGTGCATTGGCTTCATCCTGGGCTATGTGTTCATCGCCTTTGTGCTGCTGCCCGTCTACTACCGGCTGAATGTGGCGTCAATCTATGCCTACCTCGGTGAGCGGCTCGGGCCTACCGCCCACCTGACGGGCTCGTGGTTTTTCCTGCTGTCGAAGATGACGGGGGCGGCGTTGCGGTTCTACGTGGTCTGCCTGGTGCTGCAGCAGTTTGTGTTCGGTCCGATGGGGTGGCCCTTCTGGCTGACGGCCGTGGCACTGGTGCTGCTCATCTGGCTCTACACCCGCCGAGGCGGCATCCGCACACTGGTGTTCACCGACACGTTTCAGACGTTCTGCCTCCTGGCAGCCCTGCTGCTCATTATCTTTATGGTGATTCGCGGACTGGGCTACTCTGTGGGCGAAGCCGTCAGCGCTGTGGCTGCCGACGAGCATAGCCGCATCTTTGTGCTCGACGACTGGCGCTCGCCGCAAAACCTGTGGAAACAGCTGGTGAGCGGTGCCTTCATCGTGATTGTGATGACGGGGCTGGATCAGGACATGATGCAGAAGAACCTGACGTGCAAGACGCTGCGCGAGGCACAGAAAGATATGTGCAGCTATGGTGTGGCCTTCGTGCCGGTCAATCTGCTGTTTCTTGCGTTGGGAGTGCTTCTGCTCCAGTATTTCGCTCAGGCAGGCATTGCTATTCCTCAGAAAGGCGACGAGCTGATGCCCCTGGCTGTAGAGCATTTCGGAATGTGGGTGGGCGTGCCCTTCGTTATCGGCATTGTGGCGGCCTCGTTCTCCAGTGCCGACTCGGCGCTGACGTCGCTGACCACCATCTTCTGCGTCGACATCTGTCGCCGACAGGACGACGAAAGGCTGCGGAAATACGTGCATCTGGGCATGTGCGGGGTGTTCGTAGGCTTCATCCTGGCGTTTCGCATATTGAACAATACGAGTCTGATTGATGCCATCTATACCCTGGTGGGCTACACCTATGGCCCGCTGTTGGGCCTCTTTGCCTTCGGTCTGCTCACGAAGCGGCGGCCGCGAGGCAGTTGGGTGCCCGTGGTGTGTGTGGCATCGCCCCTGCTGTGCTATGCCCTGAGCACCATAGCAAAGCAGCAGTTCGACTACCAGTTTGGCTACGAACTGCTGCTCATGAATGGTTTGCTGACCTTTATTGGTTGTTTAGCAGGAAGCGCTCGGCCTCGATAGCGGCCTGACAGCCTGTGCCTGCGGCGCTGATGGCCTGGCGATAGGTGGGGTCGGCACAGTCGCCGGCCACGAAGATGCCGGGCAGCTTGGTGCGCGGCGTGCCGTCAATCTTCTTCAGATAGCCCACCTCGTCGGTGTCGAGCCACTCACGGAAGATGGCCGTGTTGGGCGTGTGGCCGATGGCGAGGAAGAATCCGTCGATTTCGATGTCGACCAGTTGCTCGTCGGCTTCGCCCTTGCGCTTCACAAGGTGAGCCCCCTCAACGCCATTTTCGCCGAACAGGCCCAGCGTGTTGTGCTCGAAGAGAATCTCGATGTTCTCGGCATCCATGACGCGCTGCTGCATGACCTTCGACGCTCTGAGGAACGGCTTGCGCACAATGAGATAGACTTTCTTGCAAAGGCCGCTCAGGTAGAGAGCATCTTCGCAGGCCGTGTCGCCGCCGCCCACCACGGCCACGGTCTTCTTGCGGTAGAAGAAACCGTCGCAAGTGGCGCAGGCCGAGACGCCCTGTCCGTTGTATTTCCGCTCGTCGTCGAGTCCTAAGTATTTGGCTGAGGCTCCCGTGGCAATGATGACCGTGTCGCAAGCGAGCTCGCGGTCGCTGTCGTCCCAAGCCTTGTAGGGGCGACTGGAGAAGTCGACGCGCACAATCTCGCCGTCGCGGATGTCGGTGCCGAAACGCTCGGCCTGTTCGCGCAGGTCCATCATCATCTGGTTGCCGTCGACCCCCTGCGGATAGCCGGGGAAATTCTCTACCTCGGTGGTCTGCGTCAGCTGTCCGCCGGGCTGCATGCCGCTATACTCCACGGGCGAGAGGTTGGCACGCGAAGCATAGATGGCCGCTGTGTAGCCGGCAGGGCCGCTGCCTATGATTAAGCATTTTACGTGTTCCATTGCTGATTATTTGGCCAGTTCCTGCTTGATGAGTTTCTCAATGGCATCGGTGCTGGTGGTGGGCTCGAAGCGTGCCACGACCTGACCTTTCTTGTTGATGAGGAACTTGGTGAAGTTCCACTTGATGTCGGCCTTCTCCTTGTAGTCGGGGTCGGCCTTCGACAGCATGTCGTCGAGAATGTGAGCTATGGGGTGGTTCATGTCCCAGCCGGCAAAGCCTTTCTGCTCCTGCAGGAACTTGAACAGCGGCTCGGCGTCGTCGCCGTTGACCTTCACCTTCTTGAAGCGGGGAAATTCGGTGCCGAAGTTCAGCTTGCAGAACTCATGGATAGACTCGTCGGTGCCGGGAGCCTGCTGTCCGAACTGGTTGCAAGGGAAGTCGAGTATGGTGAAGCCCTGGCTGTGGTAGTGCTTGTAGAGTCCTTCCAGCTCGTCGTACTGGGGTGTGAAACCACACTTGGTGGCCGTGTTTACGATGAGCAACACTTCGTTGGCATACTCTTTGAGGGAAACGTCTTTTCCCTTTCTGTCCTTGACAGAGAAATCATAAACTGTTTTCATTTCTTGTAGTATATATAATAAAATAGGTATATCTGTTCCTGTTTGTTTGGCAAATATACGCAATCTTTTTCTGACAACCAAAGGAATTACAGAATTTTAAGAAGATTCATTACATGATTTATGTCAAAAAGATAAGGAATTTTTAAAAAGAGAAGACAAAATTCATGTTTTAGCTGCTAATTCTGTGTACTTTTGCATCAAGAAAAAGAAAAGTTAAGGTTTAGGTTTTTTGAGAGGTGAAAGATTGTTATTTTAGTAGTAAGTAAAGAAAATGATTTTTGTAGTTAGTGGTTTTTTGAAATAAGTATGGGGCTCTCATCGTGATGATGCGAGCCCCATTTTAGTACCTTGGCATCAGTTGTCTGGTTTCCAAACAGAAAGTAGGGTAGACACGGGTTTCGACTCTACGGCCTTCTCGACATCGTCGGGCAGGTTGCAGAAGAAGTCGAAGCCCGTCAGTGCCTCCAGCTCCTCGATGTTGTGGGCATAGTCGGCCAGGGGCACGCTGCCGCGGTCGACGCTCTCGTGCTTGATGTAGAAACCGATGGCACTGTAGCCGCCGTCGCCCTTGCGCGTGTTCTTGCTGAGCAGGGCCACGAAGAAGTGGTCGGGCACGGGCAGTACGCCCTTGATTTTCATGAGCGGATGGTCGATGGTACCGCCCTTGACGACGTAGATGACTTCGTTCTCCACCAAGCCGGCCCAGTCGCGCAGCTTGTTTTCGAGGCGCACCCAGGGACTGGTGTACTGCTGTTTGCCGTTTACTCGCGGTCCGGCGTTGAACGTCATGTATTGTGGCTGCATGTTGGTGTAGCAGAACGTTTGGTAGTTGGCCGTCTTTGAATACTGGCGGTCGGCCGAAGGACAAATGTGTCCGCGGCTGAATCCCGAGCCAGAATAATAGACTTCCATATTGTTGTTGGTCGAGAACGTTCTGTCTTCCACACTATGCTCATGGAAGTCGCCATTGTAGCCAGCACTGCCAGCAAAGCCCTTCTTCATCTGGTAGGCCGTCCAGCGCTGTGCGTGCTTGTCGAAGTCCCACAAGACGATGAAGTTGGTGCCGTAGCTGTCGGATGTCTCGTGCACCAACAGCTTCGTGTTGGCCGCCATCTCCTTTTCTATCTTCTTCATGTTGGGCATCTCCATGCGGGCCAGCACGCTGTTTGCCGAAGCGTCGTTGGCATTAGCATTGTTTGAGCCTGACGACTCCGTAGTGGAATCGCCAGGCTCATTGTCGCCGCCACAGGCCCCAAGCATGAGCATCAGGCCCGCACAGAGGCACCATGAAAGAAATCTCAAATTCTTCATGGGCTTAGTGAACAGCATATTTCTTCTTGTTAATCATATAAATACCCGGCTTCAGCGGCTTTTCAAGTTTGCGACCGCTGAGGTCGTAGCAAGGACCGGCGGGCAGGGCGTCGGCCTTAATGGTTGTGATGCCGGCAGGATCGGCTACGCGCAGACAACCGTCGGTGAACAGGGTAGAGGTGTCCCATGCCAAACCTTCGCCCGGCACTGCAGGCTCGATGGCGTCGAACTGTCCGCTGTATGCTTTAGCCGAGAAGATGGTCAGCACGTCGCCTAAGGCATAGTTACCAGCCAGCAGGTTGAGCTGCAGCGTGCCGCCAACGGTCAGATTATTAATGACGGTGATGCGGTCGTTCGTCTTCGTCTGGCGGTTCACGTCGATGGACAGTGTGCTGCCCGACTGCAGTGTGACGTTGTTTCTCAGTGTCAGTGTGCCGATACCTTCGTCGCCAGGCTCCAGTGTGCCGCCGTTCTGAATGGTCACGGCACCGGCAATGCTGCCCTTACCGGCCAGTGTGGCATCGCTGGCAACGGTGACGGCGCCAGCACCGGAGTTGGTGCCGTTGACGATGAGCTTACCGCCGTTGACCTTGGTTGTGCCCTTATAGTCGTTGCTGCCCGTGAGGCGCCACAGGCCAGTACCCACCTTCACGATGTTCACCGTGCCGGTGTAGCTACTGCCAGCAGCTGCCCAGTTGTTGATACGGCCGGCAAAGGTCTCGTCGCTATTGGCACTGCCCACAGTCCAAGTGCAGGTGAAGTTTTTCGTGTTCTTGCTGGAACCGTTCAGATAGGTGCCACTGGTGCCCGAGAGACCGCCGATAGTCTGGTCACCGGTAGTGGTCCAGTAGCAAAGGCTGGTGTTGCCCTGCAGGTCGATGATGGTTTTGTCGAGCTTGGGCTTCTTGTCGAGCAGCAACAACGAGCCGCGCTTGTCGGACGAGATGCCGTTGGCTACCAGATGGCCGGTGAATTCGCTCCAGTCGCCCTGAACATATTCGCGCAGGTAGGGGATGTTAAGCTGGATAGTACCAGAACCACTTACCTTATTATTAATATAGCAGTTGCGGTTGGGTGAGAATTGGCTGGTAGTGCCTTCTTTCACTTCGATGGGGAAGCTGTAGGTTTCATAGCCTTCCGTTTCTCCCTTGGTCTTCAGATGGCCGCCGGCCATCACCAGTTTCGATGACGAGCCGATGCCAGTCTTCGAAATCTCGGCTGTGCTGAGATAGACCGTAGAGCCCTTCAGGATGGTGGCACCCTTGTAGCCAAAGAACTTGTTGGTGCCCACGGTAATCTGACCGCCACCGTCGATAATGAAGTCGCTGGTGGCGTCGCTGCCCTCAATCACACCGTTCATCGTCACCGTACCTGACTTGACGTCGAAGGTCGACGTCTGTGAGAGCTTGGCCGAGCGGTTGGTAGTGGTGTTGCCGCCAGTATAGCGATAGGT
>CAMOTK010000030.1 GCA_946625715.1 uncultured Prevotella sp.
AGTTCAGCGAGTACTGCTACACCGAGCAGCAGCGCCAGGCCTTCATCGACAAGTACGTGGCCGGCGACGAGAACGCCACTGCCCTGCACACACAGCGCTACAAAGGTCTGGGCGAGATGAACCCCGAACAGCTGTGGGAGACGACCATGAACCCCGAGAACCGTCTGCTGAAGCAGGTGACCATCGAGAACGCCGCCGAGGCCGACGAGATTTTCTCCATGCTGATGGGCGACGACGTGGAGCCGCGCCGCGAGTTCATCGAGAAGAACGCTACGTATGCTAATATTGATGCGTAAGGAACCAGCGAAGGCTGGTTCCAAATGAGAAATGAGAAGTGAGAAATGAGAAATGCAAATGAAGGAATGAAGGGATGCTTTTCGTGGCGTAGTTGCCAGCGGCATTTCTACATTTCAACATTTTAATTATTCATTACTCATTACTCATTCCTCATTTAAAAAGGAAGGCGAGAACCGCCTTCCTTTTTTGTTACTCTCTTCCTCGCCGATACTCACTGGGCGAAATGCCGAGGTGCTTGCGGACGTAGGAGCCGAAGTGCGACATGTTGCTAAAGCCCAGCTTGGCCGAAATCTCCTTAATCGAAAGATTGGAGTTGCGCAGATAGAAGCGGATGTCCTCGGTGGTGTACTGAATGACCCACTCCGATGCCGTCTTGTCGCTGTACTTCAGACAGAGCATGGTGAGATACTTCGGCGTGATGGCCAGCTTCGAGGCATACTCGCTGATGGGCTGGCGCTTCACCTCGTTGTTGGAAATGAGTCCCAGAAACTTGTTGAAGATAACCTTGCCATGCGAGAGTTTCCGGTCCTGATCCTCAATCTTCACGTTCTCGAGCACGTAGCAGAGGTCCTGCAATAGTGCACGCAGCAGGGCCTGAATGATTTCGTAGGGAGCCTCGTGCGTGTTGTGCTGTATCTTCGAGCGAATGAGCGAGAAATAGAAACCGAATTCTTCAACTTCCACATCCGACACTTTCACCACATTAATATGGTCCACATAGACGGCGCGATGCCAAATGTCGATATTGTCAAATAGAAGGCCTTGGATCAGATGATCGGAAAGGCAGAATACTTTGCTAGTGAAATCAGACGAGGAAATGCTCTTCGTGATAGAGACGTTTGGCGGACAGAAGAGGATGTTTCCTGCATCCACCTTTAGGTTCCGTTCTTTTGTCTCTACCTGAAGATTACCGTCTACGCACAAGGCAATCAAATTAGTCATAGGCTTTAAGGGATAAAGCTGTGCCAAATCCCTGACATTGTCAAAAACGACAACATCGCCGGCAGTATAGTCGACCACCAAATGGCTGAAATCGATATACCTTCTTTTCTCGTTTGAGTTCGGATAGACCATAATCTTATATTTTCGCCTACAAATATCACCATTTTTTTCCGAATTGCGGTGTATAAATGAGGATAAATGCTGTTCTCATTGTCTACCCATTCCGATATTCGTTGTTAATTATTCCTTTTTGAACACAATCGTAATCAACTCTGCTCTTTCTAATTTAGTTTTTAAGCTGTATAGACAAAAGATAAAGCGGCCAAAGCAGACAATCTGTTCTGCACCTTGGGCGCTTTATCCTTACAATCTGAAACTATTCGTACATTTTCGCCTCGCGCTCGCCACGCAACACAGCCAGTGCGTTGAGCGCCAAGGCCTGCATCTCGTCCTCGCCCGGATAGACGTGGATGGGGGCAATCCAAGAGAGTCGTTCGCGCAGACGGCTGACCACATATTCGCTGCGGGCCAGTCCGCCTGTGAGGATGATGGCGTCGACGTGCCCACAGAGCACGGCCCCCAGTCCGGCAAGGTTCTTGGCCACGTGGTAGAGCATGGCGTTGTAGACCAGCTCGGCCTTTTTGTCGCCGGCGGCAATGCGCTGCTCCACTTCCAGTGCGCTGTTGGTGCCCAGGTGGGCGTTGAGTCCGGCCTTGCCGGCAATGCGCTTCAGGAGTTCCTTCTCGGTGTACTTCCCGCTGTAGCACAGGCGGATAAGGTCGACGGCAGGCAGACTGCCGGCACGCTCGGGCGAGAAGGGGCCTTCGCCGTCGAGCGCATTGTTAGCATCGACGGCACGCCCGTGGTCGTGGGCTGCCACAGAGATGCCTCCGCCGAGGTGGCACATGATGAGGTTCAGGTCCTCGTAGCGCGTGCCGTGCTCCTTGGCAAAGCGTCGGGCGATGGCCTTCTGGTTCAGCGCATGCCAGATGCAGATGCGGTTCATGAGCGGCGAACCGGAGATGCGTGCATAGTCGTTCATCTCGTCGACCACCCCCGGGTCGGCAATGAAGGCGCGACAACCGGGAATCTCCTGAGCGATGTCGTGTGCAATGAGACAGCCCAGATTGCAGACGTGGTTGTGCATGACGATGCCGTTCTTCGTGTCGGAAATCATGAGGTCGTTGATTTCGTAGGTGCCGCCGGCAATAGGCTTCACCAGTCCGCCTCGTCCGATGACGGCATCGAAGTCGAGTGGAATATTCTGTTTGTGCAGCTCCTCGATGACCAGTCGCTTGCGGTATTCGTGCTGTGCGATGGCATCTTCGAACTGTGCCAGCTCTTCGTTAGAGTGTGGTATGCTGCGTATGAGCATAGGCTCCTCGTCGTGCACGACGGCCATCTTGGTAGACGTGGAGCCAGGATTGATGACAAGTATCTTTTTCATATCAAAACGAATCGTTAAATCGCTGCCAACGCCAGTGAGTAGTACTTCGACTCAGGACTGTCGGCGCGACTGCTCATCACCACCGGCGCCGTGACACCCTGCAGCACGCCGGCCGTCTTGGCATAGCCAAAGAGGGTGATGGTCTTATAGAACACGTTGCCGGCCACGATGTCGGGGAAGATGAGGGCGTCGGCCTGTCCGTTGATAATCGACTTGATGCCCTTCTCGCGCAGGCTCACCTGGTCGAGCGACGTCTTCAGGTCGAGCGGACCGTCGATGATGCAGCGTCCGAACTTGCCCGTCTGTGCCTCAGCAATGATTTCCATGTAGTCCTTGGTGTAGGGGAACGTCTTTTCGCTCACCTTCTCCGTGCAGTGTATGAGCGAGATGCGCGGCTCCTCGATGCCCAGCGCGTGGCATACGTAGGTCATGTAGCTCACCTGCTGGCGGCGCTGCTCGGGCGTAGGCACGGGAATGACGGCGGCATCGGTGAAGAACAATATTTTCTCGTAGCGCGGAATCTCGGCCATGGCCACGTGGGTCAGCACATGCCCCGGGCGCAGGATGCCATGCTCCTTGTTCAGGATGGCGCGCAGCACATTGTCGGTGTTGATGAGACCCTTCATGAGGATGTCGGCCTCGCCGTTTTTCACCAGTGCCACGGCGCGGCGTGCGCACTCGTCCTTGTCGTCGCCGTCCACGTAGATAGGTTCAATAAAGCCCATCTCCTTGCCTTTCTCCACGGCATAGCGCGTAGAGGCATCGTTAGGACACACCACTGCCACTCTCTTGCGGTCGCCTCGCTGCTGCAGGAAGGCCACCATGTCGTTCAAAGTCTTTAATGGTTCCATAGGTTAGATTCTTAGTTGTCGGCAAAGATACAAAACTTTTTTTAATTTCTGCACATTTAGGCCAAAAAGATTTTCAGATGGATATAATTTAAAGATGGCGACCGTCCCATCAGACAGCCGCCATCTTCAAAAAAAGTATGTTTACTTTATGACGACCTTGCGCCCATTGACAATCACAATACCCTTGTGGTTGCGGCTGATGCGCTGACCGTTCAGGTTGTAGTATTTGCCAGCAACCAATAGTCCCTCATCATTAACCATTGTAATACCAGTTGCATTGCCTACTCTGACTGCTTTGGATGCGGCACCCATGCCACCATTCATGTTGGCAGCACACACGGTGTACTCACCGTTTTCTGCAGCCTGATAGCTGGTGCCGGTCTGGTTGGTCAGATAATTACCATCCTTGAAGATGACATAGCAACGGGCATCGTCATTAGCTGCCCACGACAGCGTTTGGCCGCTGACGCTCACTACGGGTGCGCTGAGCACGACACACTCCTCGGTGGGCAGCCACGAGTCGGTGCCGCCCAGCACGTTCTCCACCGTAAACTTAGCCGCCTGCTCGTCCGTCAGCACCGGGGTGTAAGAATTAGTAGAGGTAGGCGAGTTACCACGCACGCTAAGGTCGATAGCCTGGCCGTTGACATTCAGTGAGTTGTATTCATAGAAATGGGTTTCGAGCTTACCCATTGAGGTCCAGCCGTTGTTGCTGGGCAACACGTTCATGCGTGTGTTCAGATAGTAGCAGCGCGGAGTGTCCTGCCAGGGACGGCCTAAATTCCATGAGCCATCAGTTACCTGCTTGGCGCCATCCATAGCCTTGACTGTGCACTGCTGGAAAACGTAGCCCCACTTCAGGGCGGCACTTGTTGAAGGCGCAGCAATCACGTTACCGTTCCTGTCTTCCAGCACAAGGTCGGTCTGCCAATAGAAGTTGTCGCCACCGCCGCAGATGAAGTCGACGGTTCCGTGAATCTCACACTGGTCGAAGTAAGCACGATGCCCCGTCACTTGTGTATCCTGATTGGAGAGCATGCGCACGTTCTTCATCACCGTCTTGTCGCCTCCATAGATGGCCACGGCCACACCGCCTTTCTCTTCCTGTCCGTAGTTTTTGTCGTTGCGCACGGTGAGGTCTTGCAGATAGAAGCCAGTACGGTCACGCAGGTTCAGGATAGGGTTAGAAATGCCGTCGCGGTTGCCATGCAGCACCACACCATCGCGGCTCTCGCCGATGAGACTCACGTTATAGGCACTGATACGCTGCTCCACGGCACCGAAATCGTAGTCGCCATTCTTGATAAAGATGGTTTTGCGAGCAGCCGCAGCACTGGTGTTCGAAGCATTAACGGCAGCCACGGCTGCTGAGAACTCCGCTGCATTAGACACCACGTAGTCGTAGACGGCCTTTTCCACCACAGGCTTGGCGCTGGTATTGACAGCAATATCGATGGCCTCGGTGTTGCTGTTGCCGTAGGTATCCTTGGCAGCACCGACGGCAATGGCCAGTGTATAGTTCGTTGAATAGTCAAGGTTCCACACAGGGAAGTAGAGTGTGGCACTGCCGCCCTCTGCCGTCACTGTTCCGCCGTTGATGGTGGCTGTGGTTGAGGTCATCTCACGATCGAAGGTCAGTGCCACCACGGCGTGGTTGTTCACTACAGTCACCTGCTGGTCAGTCAGCACAGGTGCCGTGGTGATGGCCTGCTTCTCGATGGTCAGCTCAAACCAACCCGTAGGCTGCGAGCCGCCCTCCAGTCTGAACACGATGTCCTTGCCAGCCTGATGGCCTTCCAGATTGACAATCATATCATACTTCTCACCATTCACGAAGTTGTGTTTGTAGGGAATATAGGCGGCGGTCATGCCCTCGCTGGTCAGCGTGCCGAACGTGCCGGGGGCATAGTTGTCGCTGAACTCACGTATGATGAACTGCTTCACCACGATGTCGCTGGGCATGGTGAGTGTCAGCGTAGCATCCTTCTTCATCTTAAAGCCACTGTTGTTCCAGCCGTCACCAATGGGTGACAGTGTGTAGAGACCGTTGCTCCATATATTGTTAGTTTTGTCATTGCCCTCGCCGGTGTACTTCAGCTGTACGGTTTCATCTCCTTCTACCTTATTATATATATTGAGTCCGTTGAGGGTCAGCGAGTAGTCCTTGGTCTTACTGGCCATCTCGGCGTGCAGGGCGTAGGTCACTGTTGTACCATTGACTGTTGGCGTGCCGGTTATCGTGCTGCCGTCTACTACCGTGGCTTTCACCACGGGCACGGCGGTAAACACGTTGCTGAAGGTGGCGGCCAGATTGCTGTTCAGTTCCTCGACGATGTCGGTGGCAATGCCGTCGATGGTCACGCCGAGCAGAGAGATTTCACCGATGCGGAAGAGCTTCAGCGTGTAGGTCGTCTTGGCCGACATGGCGCCCTCTTCGGGTGTGAGCGTCAACGTGACCACGGTGTTGGTGCCTGGTGCAGGAGAGTCTATCGTATAGGTGGCATCGCCATTGTCTGTGACGGTCACAGGGTTGCCGGAAGCATCGGTGGCAGTAGCACTGACATTGCCAGCAGTCTTCACGATACTGAAGGTCAGTTTGTTGGCAGTTTCTGCGGGCAACTGGCAGTACCAGTCGCTGTCGTCGCCGGCAGTAACCGTCTGTCCGTCGATGGTCAAACTGGAGATGCGTGCGAAATGGTCGGCCACGCGCGTCATGGTGAAACTCTTGTAGTTCAGCAGGAAGCTGCTTGAAGTGGCAAAGTTCATGGTCAGGCTCTTCTGTCCTGTTGACAACTCGCCCTCAACGACCACGTCAACGTTCTCGTAGTTGGCAGCATTCACCATCGTCCATACGCCCTGCGCCTCGGTGACGCCCGTCTCAACGTCAGTAACGGTGGTAGTGATGGTGCCATCGCCATATCGTGTCATAGGAATGGTCATCTTGTAGACGCCAGCCTCAGTCACACGGATGTCGTATTTGGCCGATGTATTGTTGCTGACCCAGCCGACGTTGTCATTATTGTTTTCCAAGCGGGCACCCACGTAGCTGCCCGACGCAATGTCGACGACACCAGGAACGGTGGGCACACCATCGGAGGTGAGCAGCGCCAGACCGCCATAGTTGCCGGCATAGCTGCCCGTGGTGCTCTCCACCTTCATGGTAAGAGTCAGCGAGCCAGTGGGTACATTATTGAACCATGCGCCATGCTTCTCGGCAGGTGTCCATGAGCCAGTATTTGAAATATTGAATGACTTCTGCTGCGTATAGCTTCCGCCATCGGTCAACGTCCAACTGACGGTGGCCGTCAGTCCGTTGGCTCCCGAAAGGAAGGTGAGGTAGTAGTCTTGCTGAGTGTCGTTAGACAGCGTGAACGTGGCCGTTGAGCCGTTGCGCGTTGAACCGATGTTGGCACCGCCGTTCTCTGTTTTGCAGTTGGTGAGCGTGGCGTCGTTCCAACTGATGTTCTGGCCGCTGGTGGTCGGTATGTTGACCGTAGCAGCCTGCACCATCTTCATGCTTCCTACCATGAGGAGCAGAAGTAGTAGTGTTTTGTAAAAGGTGTTAGTTTTCATTGTTTTTGAGTTTGATGATTAATGGTTGTTGTTTCTGGCTGCAAAGATAGGTATTACTATAATCATGGAGGTGTAAAATGTGGTCGGAATAGGAGTAGAAACGGGCGTTGCGCCGAGAAATCCCCCTTTTGCGACAATGTTTCACCCCTTTGGTTATGGTTGTCTGAGTACCTTTGCAGCAACAATCATCAACCTATCAAAAAAAACGAAACAAACATGAGAAGAAAGTCTTTCTGCTTTCTGATGCTTCTGACTTTAGCATCGCTTACGGTGCAGGCCGTGCCCTACGACCTGGACAAGTATCCCTGGATGGACAAGAGCAAGTCGTTCCACGAGCGCGCCGTGCTGCTGGTGAAGGAACTCACCCTGCGCGAGAAGGTCGACCAGCTGGGCAACAATGTCAGCGAGGCCATCAAGCGCGACGGTGTGGTCATCGTGCCGTCGTACCAGTACTGGAACGAAGCCCTGCACGGCGTGGCCCGTAGCGGCGCCGCCACCAGCTTCCCCGAGTCGAAAGGCATGTCGAGCACGTGGAATCCGCAGCTGGTCTACGACTGCGCCGTTGCCATCAGCGACGAGGCCCGCATCTACCACACCGAGAAGGGCAAGGGACTGAACTACTGGAGCCCCACCATCAACATGGCTCGCGACCCACGCTGGGGACGCGAAGAGGAAAACTACGGCGAAGACCCCTATCTGGCCGGTGTGCTGGGTGTGCAGTTCGTGAAGGGTTTCCAAGGCGAGATTACCCCCGAGACGCCCTACTATAAACTGGTGGCTACGGCCAAGCACTTTGCTGCCAACAACTACGAACAGGGGCGCCAGTCTACCACGTCGTTCGTCACGGAGAAGAACATGCGCGAGTACTACCTGCCTGCCTTCAAGATGTGTGTGGAGCAGGGCGGCGTGAAGAGCATTATGGCTGCCTACAACGCCCTGGCCACCGACGTCGACGAGAAGGATGCCAACAACCAGGGCTACAGCAAGTCGCACGGCGGTCTGCCCTGTGCGGGCAACAAGATGCTGCTCACCGACATTCTGCGCAAGGAGTGGGGCTTTTCGGGCTACGTCACGTCCGACTGTGCCGGCGTGGCCTGCATCCACCGTGCCACCAAGCACCTCTACTTCGGCCCCTACACCGCCGGCACCATCGACGACGGCACGGCGTTCAGCAGCATTCACAACCCCTACGCCAACAGCACCGAGGAGGAGCAGATGATGGAGGCGCGCTCGGTGTCGCTGGCCATCAAGGCCGGCCTTGACACCAACTGCGAGTTCATGAGCCGCTCGTCGGTCATTCAGCGTGCCGGCGTGAACGCCACCGACCCGGCTTTCCAGGCCAAGGAGACGGCTGCGCCCAACGGTCTGAAGTACGTCAACCTGACCGAGGCCGACATCGACCAGGCTGTGGTGCGCGTACTGGAGACCCGCTTTGCGCTGGGCGAGTTCGACGACTACGTCTATCCCGTAGACAACACCTTGGAGAGCAAGGCCAACCAGGAGCTGGCCCTCAAGGCTGCTCAGGAGAGCATCGTGCTGATGAAGAACGAGGGCAACCTGCTGCCCATCAGTACCGACAAGAAAGTGGCCCTCATCGGCCCCTATGCCGACGCCATCATGCTGGGCGACTACAGCGGCACGCCCACCTATACCACCACACCCTACCAGGCCTTTGCCAAGAAACTGGACTTCCACCCGTCTGAACAGTTGACAGCCAACAACCTGACCGCCGTGCCCTTCAGCGAGGCCGTGGTGTCGAAGCGTGGCGCCTCGAGCAACGACAAGGGTGCCGGCAATCTGGAGAACACCGCCCCCGGCGACATCTTCCTCTACAAGGACGTCTACTTCGGCGAACTGGGCTGCACGGAGTTTGAGATGTCGTGCGGCGCCAAGAACACGGGCTTAGGCTCCGTCAGCTTCATGCTCGACAGCAAGGACGCCCAACCCTTCCTGACCGTAGACAACAAAGACACGGGCGGCTGGACGAAGTGGACTTCCATCAAGGCCACCTTCGATGCCGCTACGCAGGCCCTGCTCAAGGGCAATCACGACCTCTACGTGAAGTTCAGCGGCACCAACAGCTACGTGGGCAACTACCAGTTCTTCCACTTCAGCAACCCCAACGAGCAGATTATCCCTGCTGCCGAGACACAGGGACCGCTCTACATGTGCGTCACCTCGGCCTCGGTCAACGAGAAGGCTACCGACGCCATGATTGCCCGCGCCAAGGCAGTGGCCCAGAAGGCCGACGTGGTGGTGTTCTTAGGCGGCACCAACTTTGAGAAACCCGACGACCATGCCACCGGCACCGAAGGCCATGACCGCTGGAAGCTGACGCTGCCCGGCAATCAGGAAGAGGTGCTCAAGGCGCTGATGGAAGTGAACAAGAACGTTGTGCTGGTGCTCGAGAGCGGTTCGTCGCTCGACATCAGATGGGAGAAGGAGCACATACCCGCCATTCTCGAAGCATGGTACGGCGGACAGGCTCAGGGCCAGGCCATCTGCGACGCCATCTACGGCGACATCAACCCCGGCGGCAAGCTGACCTCTACATGGTATAACAGCATCAGCGAACTGCCCTCTGAGGACAAGTCGGCCGCCAACTACTCCAGCTTCGGCCGCAAGGGCATGATGGAATACAACATCGACGACTGGGGCTACACCTATATGTATTACGGCAAGGGCCCGAAGAACCCCTGTCAGGCCGAGAAGCCCCTCTACCCCTTCGGCTACGGTCTGAGCTACACCACGTTCAACCTGTCGAACTTTGCCGTGCCGGCACAGTTCAGCATCGGTGGCGAGGCCAGCGTGACACTCGACGTGACCAACACCGGCAAGCGCGATGGCGACGAGGTGGTACAAGTCTATGCCGCCTTCCCCGGCTCCACCGTGGGCCGACCCATCAAGAAGCTGGTGGGCTTCAGCCGCGTGAAAGTGGCTGCTGGCCAGACCGTCAAGGTGGACATTCCCGTGAAGCACGAGCTGTTCTCCTACTACGACGAGCAGCAGCACGCCTTCTTCACGGAGTCGTCGGCCGAACTGCAGATAGCCACGTCGAGCGCCGACGAGGACATCGTCTTCCGCAGCACGGTGAGCACCGAGGCCGGCAAGGTGGGCGACACGTACATCAACACCCACATCGACGAGATTCCTGCCTACACCATGCGCGAACTGCTGAAGACCGACCACATCTACTCGGTGATGGGTGCCTACGTCGGGCCGGCCAGCTGTTTCGACCGTCTGCCCCGAGGCGTCTACGTGCTCAATGGCGTGAAGTACATCAAGAAGTAAGCGCGTAAAGAAGATACGAACGAACAAAAAGAGTCCGCACCTCACGATGGGGTTGCGGACTCTTTTTGTTTGGCATTGCGATATTCCGACGGCGTCATGCCGGTCTGCTTCTTGAAGCATTTGGTGAAATACTTCGGGTCGTTGAACCCTACGTTGTAGGCTATCTCCGAGAACGTCTGCCGGCTCTTGGCCACGAGCTGCTCGGCACGCTCCATGCGCACCTGCTTGAGGAAGTCGCTCGGCGAGACGCCCAGCAGTTCCTTAATCTTATGATAGAACACGGTGCGCCCCAGTCCCACGGCATCGGCCATGTCTTCTATCCTCAGGGCCTCGTCGGCCAGATGCTGCTCGATGAAAGCCATCAGGCGGTTCATCATGTCCTTGTCGGGGTCGGCAATTTCGGGCTCAGGCAGCGAGTAGCTGGCAGGGGCGCTCTTTGGGGCAGAGAGCTGACGGCTGTCCATCTCTTCCTGCAACGCCCGATACTGGTTCATGATGCGCTCCAAGCGTCTCTCGCGCTCTCGGTTCTGCTGGCGGTAGCGCAGATAGCGGATGAGGGCAAAGACGAAGAGGGCAGCGGCCAGCACCGTGAGTAGCAGGCGGAACCACAGACGCTCGACAAGCATGGGGCGCACATAGATGGTGAGCGCCGTGGCATTGTCGACCCACACGCCGTCGGCATTGGTGCTCCTGACAATGAGCGTGTGGCGACCGGGCGACAGTTCGTTGAACGTCAGGCGCGGATTGCTGCCCAGATAGTTCCAGGCGCCGTCGTCTATGCGGTCGGGGGTGTCGGTGTCGAGCAGTTGGTAGGCATACTGCATGAGGTAGTTGTCGCCATAGTCGAGTGCGGCAAAGCGTATCATCATGTTGCGCTGCTGGCGCGTCTCGATGTTGAGCGTCAGGCGGTTGAGCAGCGGGTGCTCCACCTGCTCGCCCTGAAACTGTATGCAGGAGAACACCATGTTGGGCTGGTAGCTGCTCTTGCGCAGCTGCTGGGTGTCGAAGGTGAGCACGCCGCCCACGGCGCCGGCCCACAAATGGCCGTCGGGGGTGATGATGGTCTTGGCCTCGGTCAGCTCAGCCGATGCGGCCTGGCCGTAGGGCGCAAAGCGCTCTATCTGGTCGGCCTTGGCAGCGGTCTGCTGGGGCACATAGCGGTTGACTTCCGATTCGCGCGTAATCCAGATGTTGCCCCGCCGGTCTTCGGTCATCGACAGCGCATTGCCGGCTCCTTGGTTCATCTTGCCCACAATGCGCAGCTTCAGATTGTCGGCCAACAGGCGGGTGCTGGTCAGCTGCTGTATGCCGCCGCCCATGGTGGCTACGTAGATGCGGCCGTCGCCGGCCACGAGTGTCTGCACCACATCGTTGGCCCACAGCGACGTGGTGTCGGAACGATTGTGGCGGGTGGTATAGAAGCGGATATCGGCAGGGCGAGCCGAGGGCGTGCCCCACGTGAGCAGTCCGCCGGTGGTCGAGGCCAGCATGTTGCCCCGGCCGTCGTGGGTGATACGGCGCACCATGTCGAAATCTTCGCGCGGATACCGTTTCAGCGTGTTGCCCCTGTGCAGGAAGCGCAGGTGCTGAACGTCGGGGCCATCGACCATGCAGACACCGCCGCCCCAGGTGGCTATCCAGACGCGGCCCTGCTCGTCCTGGTCAATGTCGTAGACGTAGTTGTGGGCCAGCGAGTAGGCGTCGCCGTCGTGGTGCTCATAGTGGCCGAGCACGTTTCCGGCGGGCCCCACGACATAGAGGCCACTGCCCTTGGTGCCTATCCAGACGTTGCCCTGGCGGTCTTCCATCAAGGCATAGATGTAGGGGGCGTAACTGCGCGTGCCACTGAGGCGGCCGTCGGCATCGTACATGGCCAGCAGGCCTCCCTTCGTGCCCACCCACACGGTACCGTCGCGCCTGCACAACAGCGAGCGCGCCTCGTCGGCGTCGGCTATGGGCAACAGCCGCATGGGATTGTTGTGGAAGGTCACGAGCAACAAGCCGTGCGACGAGGTGTACCACAGGTTGCCCTGACGGTCAATGCAGTGCTTGCCGATGCCATGCTCGCGCACGTAGGCTGCGGCCTTGCGCTGATGCGGGGCTACGGGCTGACCGTCGGGATAGTTGGTGAACACGCCCTGGCGGAAGACTTTCGAGCCGTATTGCTGCATGCCCCGGTCGGTGATAATCCATTCGCGGCCCTGACGGTCGGTCTCCACCTTCCGGATGAATGAGCCGGCAACGGGCCGCTCCTTGCCGCCCCACACTTCCATGCGGTCCACGTCGGTGGGGTGCTTGTCGCTGATGCGCAGGTTGGTCTGTCCTTGTTCATCGCTTATCCAAGTGTGACCGTTGGGCAGGGCGTAGATGTGGCGCGGCGTGAACTCACGGCCATACTTGCGCTGCACGGCCAGGCCCACGTTGAAGAACTGGCAGCGCTCGGTGTCGAAGTGGTAGAGGCTGCGGTCGTAGGTCATCACCCACACATGGCCCTCGCTGTCGGGCTCGATGGCGGCAATGCGGTAGCTGCTCAAGGCATTGTCGCTGCCCCACGGTTCGCCCCTGAAGGTGATGAACTGGTTGCCGTCGTAGCAGCACAGACCGTTCCAGGTGGCAATCCAGATAAGCCCGCGTGAGTCTTGTTTGACCGAGGTGATGGCGTTAGCCGGCAGACCGTCGCGCACGGTGAACGTCTGCACGCTGTGAGCCACCTGTGCCGTGCCTGTAACCACGGCCACGAGAAAGTATAGTATGGTGAGCAGTTGTCGTTGTATCATACGACTATCGTAGATTGGTTTTGATGTTGGCAAAGATAAGTATTTTTTTCGTAACGGCCAAATTTTAGGGCTGCGAAGTGCG
>CAMOTK010000031.1 GCA_946625715.1 uncultured Prevotella sp.
CCAGTTGTGGCCGTCGTAGGTGTGGCGGTCATACTCCACCTCGTAGGTTTTGTAGTACTCGCGGCGCGGGTCGTTCATGACCATGATGAAGGTGCCGTTGATAGGCTCGCCCACCACTTCTTTGAAGAAGGTCTTCGGGGTGTAGGTTTTGGCTTCGCCCACGGCTTTTCCGTCTTTGGTACGGAAGGCATAGGTGAACTCTGCGGGCGGTTCGCCGATGGTGTACTGCAGCATGTGGTAGACTTGTGCCAGCATGCTGGTCTTGGCTTTCTCGAGGTCGGCGCCCTTCTTGCCCTTCTGCACCATGTCGCGCAGCTGCAGTCCGTATTCGCGCAGTTTAGACGCGATGAGGCGCGAGGCGCGGCTGGTGTTGTCGCTCGAGAAGGTCTCGGGCATCACTTCCTTGGGCACCAGACCGTACTTGTCGGCCAGGTCGGCCACGCCGCAGAACGTGCCGCCGTCGGCCAGCGGATAGTGGAAGAAGAACTGCACGCGCTGGTCGTCGATGGGTTTCTCGGCAGTGTCGATGACGCCCTGGAGCATGAGGTTGGCCTTCTCCAGCTGGTCCCAGAAGAAGAGGGCAGCCTGCGAGAACTCTACGGTGAGCGAGTCGGTGCGGCGGGCGAAGTCGGCGCGCAGCACGTTCATGCCACTGAACATCCAGCAACGGCCCGACTGCAGCTGGTCGCTGATGGTCTGCTTCTTGGTTTCCACACTGAAGTAGGTGTCGAGCTTGCCGGCATTGCGATGGTTCTTGGCCAGGTTGTCGATGGAGTTGGCGGCAATGGCATTCTGCAGTGCACGGTCGGCAGGCGTGGCGGACTGCGCCTTCTGAATGTCCTTCAGCATCGAGGGCGAGATGCCGCCGCTCTTGGTTTGTGCAGTGGCCACCGACAGGGCGCTAAGTGCGCACAGGGCGCAGATGAGTGTCTTCTTCATAGTTGTTGGCTATTTTTTTTTGGTGGTTGACTTTTTCTTTGTGGTGGTCTTCTTGGCCGTTTTCTTAGTGGTTTTCTTGGAAGTCACGCTGACGGTCTTCTGCGGCGTGTAGTACTTCAGCGCCTCGGGCATCCAGCCCTGGATGTTCTTGATGCGGTCGGCATCGGAAGGGTGGTCGCTGAAGAGGCTGTTGGAACCGCTGCCCTGAGCAGCCATGCGCTGCCAGAAGGCGGTGGCCACCTGCGGGTCGTAGCCGGCCATAGCGGCAAAGATGAGGCCCATGTGGTCGGCCTCGCTCTCCTGACTGCGCGAGAAGCCCGACGTCCAGAGCTGCGAACCCAGCGATGCGCCCAGCGAAATGAGCTGCTGCGTGCCCTGACCGAGGCCAGCGCCCTGTGCCACAGCGCCCAGCACCTGCATGCCATACTGCTTCTTGTACTCGTTGCTCAGGCGCTCGGCCGAATGTTTGGCCACGGCATGGGCAATCTCATGGCCTAACACCACGGCCAGCGAAGCCTCGTTCTGCGTGACGGGCAGCAGGCCTTCGTAGACCACAATCTTGCCGCCGGGCATGCAGAAAGCGTTCACCTGCTGGTCTTGCACGAGATTGAACTCCCAGGCATAGTTCTGGGTCTCGGCCGCCAGTCCGTTGGCATTGAGATACTTCACTACGGCGTTGGCCAGGTTCTGCCCCACCCGCTTCACCATCTGCGTGTTGGTGGCATTGGTAGAAGGCTTGGCGCCTTTCATGTACTCCTGATACTGCTGGTAAGAGAGCGTGAGCACCTGCTGGTCGCTTACCAGTAAATTCTGTTTGCGCCCCGTGATGGGCACGGTCGATGTGGTGCCGCAACTGGCCAGAATGGCGCAGGCAACCGTCATCAATACGATTCTGATTTTCTTCATCATATCACTAATAATGTTTAATTTGTCTGCAAAAGTACGCATTTTTTTGCAAACAGCAAGGCTATATGCACAAAAAAGTCGCAGGCGACGTGCACCTGCGACTTGGTTACTCAATTAAAACAACTTTTTTCTTTTCTCCGGTTTACTTCAGACCACGGTTCTGGAGCGTAATGTTGAGCAGCATCACATACTTACGATACTGGTCGGCATCGAGAACGTAGTGCATGTTCTTCAAATCCCACTCAAGCACGCGGTCGAGCTGGGCCTCACGGTCGTCCTTGTGGAGCTGGCCAATGAGCTTCAGCTCACGCTCAAACACGTCGAGCACATCCTGGAACATAGCCTTCTGGTCCTTGTTCAGGTCGAGAGCCTTTGCCAAACGCTTCACATTGATGTTCATGTCGTAAGCCTCAACGTTGTTCAGATTGGCGGCTGTCTCGTTTTCTGCAAATGTCATTGTCATGCTAAGCATTGCAATAACCATCATCATCATTCTTTTTTTCATCTTTTTACCCTTTCTTTTCTTTACTCAGAGTCGCTTCGGTCGTTTTGTTGTTATCCTGTTTTCTTTTTACCTTTTTTATTATTAATGTTCGACCTTCAGCGGCTCCTACTTTCTTGTTGTGTTTGTTATCCTTTTGTCTTTGTTTGACGATGCAAAGGTAAGGCGTTTTTTTCAACCAGCAAGCGTTTTTACCCCACTGTGTGCGAAAACAGTCCCTTTTGTTGATACAAGTCAACGAATAGCAGATTTATTGTTTTTTTGGCTTTTATGCGTTAAACTCCAATCTTTTTCGTACCTTTGCACCATAATTTAAAACTTTAAGATTTTATGGACAAACCACAGAACAAGTACATCACTGCGAGCTATCAGCTCTACTCCTTCGACGAGAACGGCAACAGACACCTTGAAGAGGAGACGCAGCAGGGACGCCCCTTCCAGTTTATCAGCGGATTTGGCATGGCCCTCGACGCTTTTGAAAAGAACATCGTCGACCTGGAGCCAGGCACAAAGTTCGACTTCGAACTGGCGGCTGCCGACGGTTTTGGCGAGTACGACCCTGAAGGCGTACACCAGATGGGCCGCGACGTGTTTACCGTCAACGGCCAGTTCGACACCGAAAACATCTTCGAAGGTGCCGTCATCACCATGATGGATGCCGACGAGCGCCGCTTCATGGCCCGCGTCGTAGAAATCACCGACAACCACGTGACCATCGACACCAACCACCCGCTGGCCGGACAGAAGCTGCAATTCACGGGCACCATTCTGGAAAATCGCGACGCCACCAACGAGGAGATTCAGCAAATGGTCAACTACCTGAGCGGCGAAGGCTGCGGATGCGGATGCGACGACTGCGGCGACGGCTGCGGCAAACACGAGAAAGGCGGTTGCGGATGCGGCCACTGCCACCACTAAAACATTTCTAACACAAAAAACTAAAAGAAAAGTGAACACCTTCGGAACACGCTTCAGACTGACCACCTTTGGCGAAAGCCACGGCGAAGCCATTGGCGGCGTTGTAGACGGCATGCCGGCTGGCATCAGCATAGACTTAGACTTTATTCAACAGGAACTGCGCCGACGCCGGCCGGGCCAAAGCGCCATCACCACATCGAGGCAGGAACCCGACGAGGTAGAACTGCTCAGTGGCGTGTTTGAAGGCAAGACTACGGGCACGCCCATCGGCTTCATTGTCAGAAACCAGAACCAGCACTCGCAGGACTACGAGAACATGCGCTGCCAGTTCCGGCCCTCGCATGCCGACTTCACCTATCAGATTAAATATGGTATACGCGACCATCGCGGCGGCGGACGCTCGTCGGCCCGCATCACCATCAGTCGCGTGGTGGCCGGAGCACTGGCCAAACTGGCCCTGCGCCAGCTGGGCATCACCGTGCAGGCCTACACCTCGCAGGTGGGCCACATCGCCTTGGAACACGACTACACGCACTACGACCTCGCAACGACCGAGCAGAACGCTGTGCGCTGTCCCGACCAGGAGAAGGCTCGCGAGATGGAAACGCTCATCAGCCAGGTGAAGGCCGAAGGCGACACCATTGGCGGCGTCATCACGGGCGTCATCAAAGGCTGTCCCATAGGACTGGGCGAACCCGAGTTTGGCAAGCTACATGCCGATTTGGGGGCGGCCATGCTCAGCATCAATGCCGTGAAAGGCTTCGAATATGGCGGTGGATTCGCTGGTGTCTGCCAGCGCGGCTCCGAACAGAACGACCGGTTCTGCACTGCCGACGGACGCATCACAACCGCCACCAACCGCAGCGGTGGCATACAAGGCGGCATTTCCAACGGTCAGGACATCTACTTCCGTGTGGCTTTCAAGCCCGTGGCTACCATCCTTCAGCCACAGGAAACGGTCGATATGGAAGGCAACGCCACCACGCTGACAGCCCGCGGCCGCCACGACCCCTGCGTGTTGCCAAGAGCAGTGCCTATTGTCGAAGCAATGGCCGCAATTACTGTTTTTGACCACTATCTATTAGAAAAATCGTCAAGAATTTAGAAAAAAACGCATGTTTTATGCAAAAGATTGCAAAAACAATTTGCTGTTTGAAAATAAAATCGTAAATTTGCAGTGCTTTTAGGGGTTTGTGATAAATCCTGATAAGCTCTAGTTAAGTCTAGTTTAGTTTTTGTGTTGGTTGAGGGTGGCCGATTGGCTACCCTCAAATTTTTATGGTTTTCGCTCAAAGAGCGGCTGCCGACAGGCTTTTATACCACGCCTATGATTTCTTCTACCGACTGGCAACCGTGGCGGTCGAGCCACTCACTAATGCCGTCGCGCACCTTGATGGTCACCGCCGGGTCGAGGAAGTTGGCCGTGCCAATCTCAATGGCCGTGGCACCTGCCATGAAGAACTCGATGGCATCTTGGGCCGTGGCAATGCCGCCAAGTCCCACCACAGGTATCTTCACCGCCTTGGCCACCTGCCACACCATGCGCAAGGCCACAGGCTTCACGCAGGGACCGCTCAGACCACCCGTACCAATGCTCAAGCGCGAACAGCGGCGCTCCGTATCTATCGACATGCCCATCAGCGTGTTGATGAGCGACACGCCATCGGCTCCTTCTGCCTCTACGGCACGCGCAATCTCGGCAATATCGGTCACGTTGGGCGAGAGCTTCACGATGAGCGTCTTATGATAGCGCTCACGCACGGCCCTGACCACGCTCTGGGCACCACTGCATGTGACGCCGAAAGCCATGCCGCCGTCTTTCACGTTGGGACAGGAGATATTGAGCTCAATGGCCGGAATCTTCTCCAGAGCGTCTATCCGTGCTGCACATTCAGCATAGTCCTCTGGCGAAGAACCGCTCACGTTGACAATCATATTTGTATCAATGTCCTTTATCTGCGGATAGATGTGCTCGCAGAAATAGTCGACGCCCTTGTTTTGAAGCCCCACACAGTTGAGCATGCCGCTGGCCGTCTCGGCCATACGCGGATAGTCGTTGCCCTCACGCGGCTTCAGGGTTGTACCTTTGACGATGATGCCGCCTATCTGGTCGAGCGGCACGAAATCCTGGAACTCCAGCCCATAGCCAAACGTTCCCGATGCCGTCATCACGGGATTCTTCAGCGCCAGGTCGCCAATCTTGACGTTTAATGTTGCCATAACAAATTCTCCTTTTTGAATACTGGTCCGTCTTTACACACACACACGTTGTGCTGGCCCATCGTGCCGTCGGCCTCAGGCTGCAACGTTTTCTCCACACAACAGAGGCAAGCGCCCAGACCGCAGGCCATCATGTTCTCGAGAGATACCTCGCAGTCGACGCCGGCCTGCCACGCATAGCGCACCACGGCCTTCATCATGGGCGTGGGGCCACAGCACTGGACGAGGTCGAAACGCTCCTCAGAGAGCACGCTATGATTGGTCACAAAGCCGCGCTCGCCCATAGAACCATCTTCTGTAGTCACCAGCACACGACCGTATTTCCTGAACTCGTCGAGCAGCAGCAGGTCATTGGCCGTGCGGGCGCCAAGCAGGAAGGTGGGCGATGCCCCCAGTTTCTTCATCACTGCCCCCTGATAGAGCAGAGGCGCTACGCCCACGCCACCGCCAACCAACAAGGGCGAGCGCTGGGTGCCGGCAGAAAAACCATTGCCAAGCGGCAACACACAGTTGAGCCGTTCGCCAGGCTGCAAAGCGGCCAAGCGGCGAGTGCCTTCACCTACGGTGGCCACGAGCAACCAAAGCTCGTTGGCTTCCTTATCAACGAAATTGATGGAAATAGGGCGGCGCAGGAAGGTAGCAGGCGAATTGTCGACACGCACCTCTACAAACTGTCCTGGCAGCATTTCGGGCAAGGGCTGCTTGTCGGTCAGGCGGATGAGCACATAGCGCTCGTGAATCCGCTCTACAGCCCTGACCATAAGGTCAAGAATGAATTTTTTCATGTCTTAATCAATAAAAATCTGGTGCAAAGATACTAAGAAAGTACGAAACACCAAAGGAAAATATGACGTAAATATCACTGCAATGAGCCGGAAAGACCCACTGAAAGATAGGGAAAGAGGGGAAAAAAGGGATAAAAATCAGGGCAATCCGTCGCCTCGGGGCGCATAGAATTGCGCAAAATCATGGTCGACAGCACGGGCGTTCTGACACACAAAGTGCTGATTTACAGACTGTAAGGGCAAAACAAAGCGCTTCGTGGGGAACTTGACAGACTGGTCGCCATCGGGCAGCACGCTGCCAGAAAACAATGCCATTGCCTCAAAACATATCATGCAGAGGCAGAAGAGCAGCGAGAACATCCAGTATCTGGAAGCCTTTTTTATATTTAATAATGTATATATAGCCTTCATTTTAATGGTCTTTATGGGTGAAAAACGGTTAGAAACCGAATTTTCTGCAAAGATAAACAATAAATCTGAATTTACAAAATAAAATATTCACTTTTTTACATGAAAATGATGTAAAAAAGTAAATTTTTGGCTATAAAAAGATAAAAACAGCCCTAAAAACGGGCTGAATGAGCGTTTTTAGGCCTTTGAAGGCGTGAAGCTCTCCCAGGTCTGATCGTCGTAATATACCCGTATCTCGGTGACTTTCCGCTGGTGGAAATCGGCTTTTTTGATGTTTTCGATTTGATTTTCCAAATGTGTAGGTCTTACACCATTAGAATTAGTAACGGTTTGAGGCGCAAAATTTGGGCGAGAAGGGGCCATAAATTCGCTATCAAAGAGCGTTCCCTGGGCAAATTGGTCGCCATTTTGCCCGCTTTCTGCCTCTGGAGTTGTCTTTTTGAACATTTCGCCCGTTCCGAACATCAACCAGTCGGTACTAATGTCAGGAATTTTTCGTTTGATAGCCTCCACTATATTCAGGGTGGGCTTGGTGCGATCATTAAAGATGCTACTCAGCGATGCTGGCGACATGCCAATGAACTCAGCAAAGACCTGTTGGGTCATGTGCTGCGACTCCATAATCTGCCTAATTCTATCCTTCATACTGGTAATGGGTCTTAAAAGTGGGGATTTTTCCCCTTTTTCTTAGCGTTTACAAAGGTAAAACAAAAAATTCAAATAAACAAATCTTTGAGTTTAAATTTTGATATTTTAATCTTTGGATTTTAAAATATAACATTTACAAATCACGCTTTACAAAGCTAATATCTCGTTTAGATTTTTAGATTTATGAATTTAAATGATTAAATCACTACTTACCGAAATTTGAACGTTTTAGCGTAACTTTCTGATTATCTATGTGTTACGAAAATACAAGTACAAAAACTATACAAAGAATAGGGAAACCTGCGACGAAAAAGGCCTATAAAGGGCTGTTTTGGTGCTCATATTTGGTTTATTCCATTGGGTTTTAGTCGTTTATGGGTATAAACAAGGGGTGTATATTTATTGATTTTGTTTTTCAAATCGAGATTATTTGTTTAAGAATCTGTATTTTACATTCTTAAAGTACGTCTTTTGAGCATGAATTGCATCTGATATTGATTTTGTTTTGTAAACCATATATTAAATTTTGATTTTCAAACTTCAGACAACAAAACTTTAATGAATGTAAACACTAAATTTGAGAGGTGTGAAAACCCAAAAATTCGCCATTTTGCGCGAATTCTGAACGACCGGCCAGAAATTTTCAAATACGCGAAATATGAGAGGGTATTTTTGGGGCGAAACGCCCTACCCGACGGGGTTTGCGGCCAAAAAAAGCGTTCCAGTGGAACGCTCATTCTAGAAATTTTAGAGTCGAAAAAAGGGCTTTTTTAGTGGAAAATGTAAAAAATTAGTTCCTTCATCAACTCCCCTGCCGGGGTGTTTGGATTGTCTAATCCCTTACTTTTGGCATCAATTTCTCTTATTTTCGAAATTATCTGCATCACTTTCATGCCGGAGTAGTTTTTCATGCCCGTCATATAATCTCTGGCTCCCCACGCCGACTTGAGTTCCAACCATTGAGCCAGTGCTTCCTGACTCCCCTTCTGCGGGCAGTAGAAAGCAATCATGAGATTCTGGAAGTAATTGAAGACCATTGGCAGCAGCGAGTAGATGTTGCCCGCTTTCGGATTGCTGTCGAAATACTTGATGATTTGGTTGGCCTTGAAAACATTGCGGTTGACGATGGCATCGCGCAGCTCGAAGCCATTGAAGTCCTTGCTCACGCCGATTTGGTCTTCCACGACCTGCGGCGTCACTCTCCTATCGTTCTCGGGCAGCGAGATGATCAGCTTGTCGAGCTCGCTGGTCAGTCGGCTGAGGTCGGCCCCGATGCTGTCGGCAATGAGCTGCGTAGACTTCACGTCGATGCTCACCTCGCGCTGTTTCAGATAGTTTTCAATGAACGACGGGAGTTCTCGCTCCTTGAGCTTCGGACTTTCAAAGAGCACGCCGGCCTGCTGTACGGCCTTCACGTAGTCGCGCTTTCGCCCGTCTATTTTACCGTTTTTATGGCACAAGACCAGCACGGTCGACGCCATGGGCTGTTTCATGTACTTCTCCAGGGCCTCGGTCTGCTTGATGTTCTGCACCTCTTTCACGATGACGACCTGCCTTTCGGCCATCATGGGATAGCGTCGCGCGGCATCGGCCACTTGCGAGGCCGTGACGTCGGAGCCGAACATGATGGTCTGGTTGAAGTCGCGCTCCTCGGGCTTCAGGGCATTTTCGGCTATATAGTCGGCTATTTTGTCGATATAGTAGGGTTCGTCGCCCATCAGATAGTAGACGGGCCTGAACTGTCCGGCCTTCAGCTCGCGCATGATTTCGGCGTAGGTATTGCCTTTGCTATTGGACTTTTCCATATTCGAATAGGTTTCTGGCATGCAAAGATACAACTTTTTATTCTGAAAAAAGAAAAGCAGGCTTTTCTTTTGCATTTCGCCTGCTTATTCGTACCTTTGCAGACATAAAAAAAGATAGCCCGCAATGACCACTGCACTGAATTTGCCGCCATACGCCGTCAGGCTGGGCGGCACAAAGGAGAAGCCCACCATCTTCGACGTTCTGCGCCGAAAGCACGTGGCACTGACGCCCGAGGAATGGGTGCGCCAGCACTTCGTGCACTTTCTCATGGAGCAGAAAGGCTATCCCAGGACGCTGCTGGCCAACGAGGTGGAGCTGCACGTGGGCGACAAGCGGCTGCGCTGCGACACCTTATTATATAATAGGAGCCTTGAGCCCCGCATGATTATTGAGTACAAGGCCCCCGGCATTGCCCTGCAGCAGCGCGTGTTCGACCAAATCAGCGTCTACAACTTCCTGCTCCACGTGGACTATCTCGTTGTGTCCAACGGCCTGGAGCACTACTGCTGCCGCATGGACTACGAGCGCCAGCAGTACTCCTTCTTGCAGGAAATACCGGCCTACGAGGAGCTATAACAAGCCAACGACAGCATGAAAAAGACGGAAATACTTTGCCAAGGCCGTGAGCCAGGGCGAAGTGACGCTCACCGAGATGGCCGACGAGGCCGCCCGCAACTGCGGTATCAGCCGTGCTTACTGGCCGCCCAGCCGTGAGAAATAGTCGATGAGGTCTTCCCACGTCTTAAAGGTGTCGGAGCCGAACTCCAGCAGCGTGGCCATGGTGTCGCCCTCTTTCTGGCGGCTAATCAGATAGTCGCCGTAGAGCAGGTCGCGACGCGGGGTATAGATGGTATGCTGCCATGCCGGCACGTTGATGTATTCTTCGAGCCAGGCCGTGGCATCGGCAGTGCCCACGAAAAAGACGTCGTAGTGCTCGATGAGCATTCGCACGGCCTTCTGGCAGCTGCTGGCGGGCTTGTCGTAGGCATCCTTGAGCGTTTCGATGCCTATATAGACGATAGGCCGCTGGCGCTTCTGCTGGCGGTCGTCTATCCAGCGCATGACGGGCACCACACTGTGCATGTATGAGCGGTCGTCCATGCGGTGCTCGCCGTGGAAGTGGGTGGCTTGGGGATAGTGCTCGGCAAAGAGTGCGAACGTGTCGACCAGGTCGTCGCGGTCGCCAAAAAGGCCGTAGACACGCTGGCGGTCGGCGTCGTCGAGGCCCACGAAGCGCTGTTCAGACACCTCTCTGTAGGCCTTCACCATCGCCTTGTCGACATAGAACTGCTGCACGCCGTCGAGCCGCGGATTCTGAAACGTCTGTGTGCCCGTCATCCCGTGTGCCGCCATAGTGTCGGCAATGCAGAGTGCCGGATTCAGGCAGATGCGGTCGAAGCCCCGCAGCTGTTCGGTGTACATGCCGCCCATCGACGTGCCGATAATCAGGTCGGGCTTTTCCGTGCTACACAAGTCGCGTAGCAGCGCCATAGCTTCGGCAGGATTGATGGGCAGGTCGGGGGCAATGACAGTGGTATTGGGCAGCACGGTGCGCAATCTGGTCACCGTGCCCGACTGTCCGCTCGACCCAAAGCCGTGAACATAAAGCAGTTTCTTGCCCTCAAAGAGGTCAGGAAACTGCTTGATATATGGATTTTCTTCTTTCATCGCGCTTTTTTAGGCCATGTCGTTGGCATCGGCAGCCTTCTTCGACGGAGCCGTCGAGGTCTTGCGGATAGCGCGCTTGCGGGTCTTCTTCTCCTCGGCAACGGGCTTGTCGAGCTTGACGCCAGCCAGTTCCGGGTCGACGAGTATGCGGCCGCAGTATTCGCAGACGATAATCTTCTTGTGCATCTTGATGTCGAGCTGACGCTGGGGCGGAATCTTGTTGAAGCAACCACCGCAGGCGTCGCGCTGGACGTAGACGATGCCGAGGCCGTTGCGAGCGCTCTTGCGTATGCGCTTGAACGATGTGAGCAGGCGCGGCTCAATCTTGGCTTCCAGGTCGTGAGCCTTCTCCTTGAGCTTCTCCTCTTCGGCGCGGGTCTCTTCCATAATCTCGTCGAGCTCGCTCTTTTTCTCATCGAGGTCGATCTGGCGGTCCTTGACGTTGGCCTGGTTCACTTCGAGGTCGTGCTTGCGCTCCTCGATGCGGGCCTGGGCCTCACGAATCTTCTTGTTGCAGAGCTCAATCTCGAGCGACTGGAACTCAATCTCCTTCGACAGCGTGTCGTACTCGCGGTTGTTCTTCACGTCGTTCAGCTGGTTCTTGTAGCGCTCGACGCTGTTCTGAGCCTCGATAATCTCGCCCTTCTTCTGCGACACGGCACGCTCCAGTTCCTGAATCTCCGTCTGAATCTTCTCAATGCGGGTGTCGAGGCCCTGGATTTCGTCTTCCAAGTCCTGCACTTCGAGGGGCAGTTCGCCGCGCAGCGCACGCTTCTCGTCAATGGCCGAGAGGGCCGTCTGAAGCTGGTAAAGCGTCTTCAGCTTCTCTTCTACCGACAGGTCGGTGGGATCTTTTTTTGCCATAATTTTTATGATTATTAAATGTAAACTATCGGATTAGTCAGTGTCTTGGCGATATGGCAGACGACGCCCAGCGGTTCGAGCAGGTCGCGGAACACCTCGGCGGTGAACTGTTCGCTCTCGTAGTGGCCAATGACGCAAATCTGCAACATCTGCTCGTAGCCGAAGTACTGGTGGTAGTGCATCTCGCCGGTGATGAAGGCATCGGCGCCAGCCCTGACGGCATCGGGCAACATGAAGTCGCCGGCACCGCCACAGATGGCCACGCGGCTCACCGGGCGCTTGAGCAGCTCGTTGCACATGGCCGTTTCCACGCCGAAGGTGTCCTTCACGGCATAGATGAAGGCGCGAGCCGTCATGGGCTCGGGCAGTGTGCCAATGGCGCCCTGCATCTTCTCGCCCTCGGGGGTCAGCAGCGAGCCCACGTCGTGCAGCCCCAGCTTTTCGGCAATCTTCCAGTTCACGCCGCCACGGGCATTGTCCATGTTGGTGTGCATCGACACCACGCAGATGCCTTTCTGAATAGCCTTCCACACGGTGCGCTGCACGGGGTCGTCGTCGCTGATGCGCTTCAGTCCGCGAAACAGCAGCGGGTGATGACTCACAATGAGGTTGCAGCCCTTGGCGAGGGCCTCGTCGACCACTTTTTCAGTGACGTCCAGACACAATAATGCCCCTGAAACCTCCGCCTCTGTCAGTCCCAGTTGCAGGCCAGCATTGTCCCAGCTTTCCTGCAAGGGCAGAGGCGCGAATTGTTCAAGGGCGCTAAGCACTTCTTTTATTTTCACGCTTCTATACGTTTGCTTTGAGTGTGCAAAATTACGAAGAATAATTGGAAATGAGCACTTTTCCTGCTTATTTTCTGCTTTTTTTAACAATTTATTTCCGCTCCACCAGCCACAACGTCAGGCTAAGGGCGAGCACAGAAGCCGACAGCGAGGCGACGGCCAGCACCAGCGTCAGCACGCAGGCGTCGACCGGCGTCATGCCGCCCATGAGCAGACCGCTGAGCACCAGGGGCAGCGTCAGCAGGCTGACCACCGACCACCTGTGCAGCCACGGCAGCAGCGCAGCGCGGACGGCGCGCCTGAGCGACGGCACGAGCGACTCGAACCTTGTGGCGCCGTTGCCCAGCAAGTATTCGCGGTGCAGTTCGGTGTGGCGCATGCTGCTTGTGTAGACGTGCAGTCCGCTCACGAGCGAGGGCACCATCTGGGCGAGCAGTACGGCCATGAAGGGCAAGCACCACCGGCCGTCGGGCAAGGCCCACACGAGCGTGCCGCCCACCAGGAGCAGTGCAGCCAGCATGCTGCCAGCCAGGGGCCAGCACCAGCGGGCAGCCTCTACCCTCGCCTTCTTCACAATCATGAAAGCCGCCACGACCACCACGCCGAGTAGCCACACCAGCTGCAGCCACCAGCTGCCCACCAGCCAAAC
>CAMOTK010000032.1 GCA_946625715.1 uncultured Prevotella sp.
TTGCAGTTGGAGAGCAGGAAGTGCTTCACGCTGTCGTTGCCGTAGTCGAAGCAGAGGGAGTCCCATGCGGGATGCTCGTGACGGTCGCCTGCGCAGAAGAACTGGTTGGGGTCGCCGCAGAGGTTACCAAGTCCCTCAAGCTCGTTTTTCACGGCATGCGAGTGTACGATGTCCATGATGACGGCGATGCCCAGTCGGTGGGCTTCGTCGATGAGTGCCTTCAGCTCTTCGGGGGTGCCGAAGCGACTGCTGGGAGCGAAGAACGAGCTGACGTGATAGCCGAAGGAGCCATAGTAGGGATGCTCCTGGATGGCCATAACCTGAATGGCGTTGTAGCCGTCCTTGGCTACGCGTGGCAGCACGTTGTCCTTAAACTCTGTATAGGTGCCCACCTTCTCGGCGTCCTGACTCATGCCCACGTGGCACTCGTAGATGAGCAGCGGGTTTTTCTTGGGTTTGAAGCCGGCCTTCTTCCACACGTAGGGCACGGCGGGGTTCCACACCTGTGCAGAGAAGATTTTGGTGTTGTCGTCCTGCACCACGCGGCGGCACCATGCGGGTATGCGCTCGCCTTCGCCGCCGTTCCACTTCACCTTCATCTTGTAGAGCTGGCCGTGCTGCAGGTCTTTCTCCTTGAGCTTCAGTTCCCAGTTGCCGGTGCCCTCAATGCGGTGGCAGCGATACTTCTCGTCTTCCTGCCAGTTGTTGAAGTCGCCAATAAGATAGATGTCGGTGGCGTTGGGTGCCCACTCGCGGAACACCCATCCGCGGCTGAGCTTATGGAGGCCAAAGTAGAGGTGGCCTGTGGCAAAGTCGCTGAGTTTCTTCTTACCATTCTGCGTCAGCTGGTTGAGCTTCCACACAGCATGCTCGTGACGTCCGCGGATGGCGTCTTCAAAGGGCTCGAGCCAGGGGTCGTTCTTTACCAGCCCTATGTGTTTCGGCTGTTCAGCTTCTACAGCCGCTGCGGTATTCTTCTTAGCCATAATGCGTGCGCGTTTCGTTTTACATGACTTTCACTTTGAAGATGGCCTTCTTAATCTCGGAATTTGGCGAGATGCAGGGTGCGTGGCCGTCTTGCGGGAAGAAGATGCCCATCATGCCCGGGCGGCAGGTGACGAAGCTCTGTGCCATGCCCTCGTACTTGGTGATGTCCTTCTCGGCGTTGTACTCGGCCTTGGGCAGGTCTTCGAGTGGTGTGTAGCCGAAGGTTTCCTCGCCGTCGAGGGGTATCTGGATGTCAATCATGTTGATGTGCGTCTCCAGCGTGGCAGCGTCGGGTGTGCGGCCCTTGGCCATCTGTATGTTGACGAAGAGGTCCTTGTCTTTGATGAAGTGCTTGCCTGCCTCAAGGGTATTGAGGTCGTTGTTCTTGATGAACTCCACTACGTCGGCGAAGAGGGGGTTGATGCCGACATACTTCTTCAGATTGTCAATGGTGTCGATAATCATAGCTGTATTTGTTATTTAGTTAAACGTTTTTATAATACTATTATCTATTCCTGTGCCCGCGCGTATAGGTGCCCTCGGCGGTCACTTTTCCGTTGCGGTCTTTCTCGACGAAGGGTCCGTCGCGGCGGTCGTCGAGATAGGTGCCCTCGAAGCGCTTGCCTTCCTTGTCGACCTCGATGGCTGGGCCGTTGCGCTTGCCGTTGCGGTACTGAGCTTTAAACTTCGAGCCGTCGGCCATGTGGCCTATACACTCGCCTTCGGGCTTACCATCCTTGAAGTTGCCCTTGATTTCGTCGCCCTGCTTGGTGGTGAAAACGCCTTGTCCGTTGGGGTCGTCGAGCTTCCACTGGCCCACATACTTGTTGCCGTTCTTCCAGATGAAGGTGCCCTGACCGTGCTTGTCGCCCATGCTGAACTGTCCGGTGTACTTGTCGCCGTTGGCATAGCGTATGATGCCCGAGCCAGTGCGCTGCCCCTTTACGTAGTCGCCCTCGTAAGCGTCGCCGTTCTGGAAGCGGTAGATGCCCTTGCCGTGCATCATGTCGCCAAGCCACTGGCCCACGTAGACGTCGCCGTTGGCATACTTGAACGAGCCTTTGCCGTGCTTCATGTCGTTCTGCCACTGACCGTCGTAGCTCGAGCCGTCGCCCCAGTCAAAGTAGCCTCTGCCATGCTTCTTCTCGTCTTTCCACTCGCCTTTGTAGTAGGCGCCGCTGGCGAAGGTGTAGGTGCCCTTGCCGTTGCGTTTGTCGGCTTTCCATTCGCCGTCGTACTTGTCGCCGTTGTAGTAGTACATCACGCCGTGGCCCTGCTGGTAGTCGCGAAACCAGAGTCCGTCGTAGCGGTTGTTGTTGGCAAAGTAGTAGGTGCCTTTGCCGTGCTGCTGGTCCTGAAACCACTGGCCTTCGTACTTCTCGCCGTCGGCAAAGGTGTAGACGCCGTAGCCCTGGCGCTTGCCTTTCACGTACTCGCCTTCATAGTGGTTGCCGTTCTTGTAGGTGGCCTTACCCTTGCCGTGCGGTCGTCCCGAGACCATTTCGCCCTGATACTGTCCGCCGTCCTTGGTGGTGGCCGAGCCGAGCGTTATCTTCTGGGCGCCTGCCGCAAAAGGCAATGTAAGGAGTATGGTTGTAAGTATATATTGTCTGATAGTCATGTCTTCCTTCGTTTTGATTGCCAAAGTTACAAATAAAAACCCTATGCTCCAAGAAAGATTACATTTTTTAACGCCTTTTTTCTTTTAAATAAGCCCAATTAAGTGCTCCCTCATGATTTTGGCCAAGAAGAAGTTAAAAAGCGAACGAACGAACAGTTAAACAGTTTTTCAAAATCGAATTGCAAAAAGTCGAAATTAGAGTTATCTTTATATATATAATATATTATATATATAAAGATAAACTTATTTGTACTTGCATTGCATTTGCATTTTAGAAAACTGTTCGAACTGTTCGTTCGCTTAACTGTTCGCCCCTTTGTCTGAAACGCAACACACCACGCACAATTATTACACGCACCGCGCACGTTAGTTACGGACGGCTGCCGCCGAGGCGCTCAGAAACGTCAATTCGCGCGGTTTCTGCCAAAAATCGGCCCAATTGAACAGCCGAAATTTGGAAGTGCAACAAGAATGTTGTACTTTTGCATTGCTGATCAGAAAAAACACTCAAAGACTCCCTATCTGATAGACAAGCGCAGAAACAAGCCAGGCCACAGCGGTGGTATAGGCGGCGGCAAAGGTAGCCCAACGCCACGAGTGCGTCTCGTTCTTGATAGCCACAATGGTGGCAATACAGGGGAAGTAGAGCAGGATGAAGAGCAGATAAGCATAGCCGACAACGGGGGTGATGCCGTCGGCAAGCATCTGCTGTCTCAGATGGGTGTACTTCTCAGTATCGTCGCTGAAGGAGTCGTCGTCGGCAAAGGAGTCGTCGCCACTGTAGAGCACGCCGATGGTCGAGGCCACAATCTCCTTAGCACCAATACCGGCAATGAGCGACACGTCGAGCTTCCAGTTGAAACCCTGCGGCGCAAACACGGGCTCGATGGCCTTGCCCAGCCGTCCGATGTAGCTCTGCTCCTGCTGTTGCTGCTGCGAGAGCTGGTCGTTGTGGGGGAAGTAGCCGAGGCCCCACACAATGATGGAAGCAACGAGAATGATGCCGCCCATCTTCTTCAGGTACTCCTTGCCTTTCTCCCACGTGTGGCGCCCGATGGCTTTGGCCGTAGGCATGCGGTAAGGCGGCAGTTCCATGACGAAGGGCGTGTCTTCGCCGCGAATGACGAGACGGGAGAAGATATTGCTCATCACAACGGCCATGAGGATGCCCACGGCGTAGAGCGAGAGCATGACTAACGAGCGGTATTGCATGGAGAAGAACGTGCCGGTAATCATGATGTAGATGGGCAACCGGGCCGAGCACGACATGAAGGGCAGCACCATCATCGTGATGAGGCGCGAGCGGTGGCTCTCGATGGTGCGCGTGGCCATCACAGCAGGCACGTTGCAGCCGAAGCCCATAATGAGCGGAATGAACGACTTGCCGTGGAGCCCCATCTTGTGCATCAGCTTGTCCATGATAAAGGCAGCACGAGCCATGTAGCCCGAGTCTTCCATGAGCGAGATGAAGAAGTAGAGAATGAGTATCTGCGGCAGGAACACCACCACGGCACCCACACCGCCCACAACGCCGTCGACAAGCATTGAGCGCAGGGGACCTTCGGGCATCACACTGCCCAGCCAGTCGCCCAGCCACGCCACGCCGGCCTCTATCCAGTCCATGGGGTACTGCCCCAGCGAGAAGGTGGTTTGGAACATGATGTAGAGCAGCAGGAAGAAGATGGGGAAGCCCAGGTACTTGTTCGACAGCACATTGTCTATGTGGTGGGTCATGCGGTAGGTATCTTCTTTCGTGCCCGTACGGTAGCCGGCCTCGGTGAGTGCACCGTTGATGAAGCCGTACTTGGCATCCATGATGGCCGTTTCAGAGTCGTCCTTGGTTTCTTCGAGCACGCGCTCGGCAGCCTTGTCGCGTGCGGCCAGCACCTCAGCCGCATTGGCATGTCGGGCCACGTAGTCCTCTATGTGGGTGTCGTGCTCCAGGAGCTTGATGGCCAGATAGCGCGTAGAGTAGTGGTCGCGCACGTCGTCGTCGGCCTTCAGATAGCGCTGTATGCGGCTGATGCCGTCTTCTATCTCGTGGCCGTAGTTGATGTGGATGTGGCGCGTGGTATGGTTGGCACCCTCGTACACCTGGATGACGGCACGGAAAAGCTCTTTAACGCCCTGACCGCTCTTGAACGACGTCGGCACCATCGGCACACCAAAGAGCGAGCCCAGCGTCTTCAGGTCAACCGTATCGCCGCGGCGCTCAAACTCGTCGAACATGTTCAGCGCACACACCATGCGCACGTTCATGTCTACCAGCTGAGTGGTGAGATAGAGGTTGCGCTCCAAGTTGCTTGCGTCGATGACGTTGATGACCACGTCGGGCATCTGCTCCGTAAGGTGCTTGCGCACGTATAGCTCTTCGGGCGAATAGCACGAGAGCGAGTAGGTGCCGGGCAGGTCGATGAGGTTGAATTCGTAGCCGCCGAAGGTGGCATGGGCTTCCGAGGCGTCGACGGTGACGCCGCTGTAGTTGCCCACATGGCCATGGGCGCCACTGGCAAAGTTGAAGAGCGACGTCTTGCCGCAGTTAGGGTTGCCCACGAGTGCCACGTTGATGCGTCGCCCCTCGCGCAGTGCCTCGTGCTGCAAGTAGTCGTCCTCGTGCAGATTAGGGTTTATGACGGCCTCGCTGTAGGTTTGTTCAATGGGGGTATCGGCCGAAATCACCTCAATGAGGTCGGCTTCCTGATGGCGGAGCGACACCTCGTAGCCCATCAGTTTGTACTTCACGGGGTCCTGTAGCGGGGCGTTGAGCAGCACTTCTACTGTCTTGCCCTTGATGAATCCCATTTCTATGATACGCTTGCGGAAACCGCCGTGTCCTTGTACTTTCACAATGACACCGCGCTCGCCGGTCTTCAGTTCGGATAGTTTCATGCTGCAAATTTACACATTTTATTAGAAAAAAGGTCGACTGAGGCGTCTGAAAATCATGCAGATACCTAAAAGTGGGGATAGCCCGCCGACGCTTCTCTCCCTCTGCTCAGGGCACAATGAGCGACGAGTCGCCGTAGCTCAGGAAGCGGAAGTCGTGGCTGAGCGCATAGTCGTAGATGGTGCGCCAATGGCCCTTCACGAAGGCACTCACGAGCAGCAATAGCGTCGACTGCGGCTGGTGGAAGTTGGTCACGAGCATGCGCACAATCTTGTAGTCGTAGCCGGGCGCAATGATAATCTGCGTACTGCTGTGGAGCACTGGCAACTGCTGGCGGTCTAACCACTCGAGCAGGGCCCCGATGGCTTCGGCAGCACTCACGCCCGCGGCGGTCTTGTCGTCGTAAGGTTCCCATTGGCCTACGTGCAGCTGCTCTTCGCCCAGGTCGGGTTGGCGCAGCACCTTCAGGCCCATATAGTAGAGGCTCTCGAGCGTGCGCACACTCGTGGTACCAACGGCAATAGCGCGGCAGTCGTGGCGCAGCAGCTTCTCGAGCGTCTCGCGGCGCACACTGATGTATTCGGTGTGCATTTCGTGGCCGGCTATTTCCTCGCTCTTCACGGGCTTGAACGTGCCGGCGCCCACGTGGAGCGTCACTTCCTCGCGGTCGATGCCCTTGCGGTCGATGGCCTCAAGCACAGCGGGGGTGAAGTGCAGGCCTGCCGTAGGAGCGGCCACGCTGCCCTTGATTTTCGAGTAAACGGTCTGATAGGTGGTCTTGTCGCTCTCTTGCGTAGCGCGGTTCAGATAGGGCGGAATGGGCAGCTCGCCCATAGCGTCTATGATTTCGGCAAACGAGGCGTCGCCCGTCCAGTCGAAGCTTATCTCGTGGCTCGTGCCGTGAACGGCGCCGCGGGTGGCACTCACAGTGACCTCTTGCCCCTTCAGACTGACGGTGCGGCGCAGCGCCCCTTCTTTCCACTTCTTCAGGTTGCCCACCAGACAGTACCACGCACAGTGGCCCGTAGTTTGGAACATCTGTTCGTAGTCGCTCGGCTGGGCCGGTTCGAGCAGAAATACCTCGATGAGCGCGCCTGTGGGCTGCCCCTCGGCGTCGGCTTTGCGGAAGTGCATGCGCGCCTGAATCACGCGGGTGTTGTTGAACACCATCAGTGCCCCTTCGGGCAGATGGTTGGGCAGGTTATAGAACACGTCCTCGCCCACCCTGCCGTGCTCGTAGACGAGCAGCTTAGAGTGGTCGCGCTGAGCCAACGGAAACTTGGCTATGCGCTCGTCGGGCAAGTCGTAGTTATAGTCGCTGATGCGAATATGTTTGGTATCCATAGTGTTTAAGTGTGTTTATACATAAAGATAGAAACAGGCACGCAGAATGGCGTAGAGCAACGTGAACACCAGCACGCCGATGACCACATCGACGTCTTTCACTGCATAGCCTGTGGAAGTATATTTCTCTGAAATGTAGTTCATGCCTGTCGACATCCGACCCAGCAGGCGGTGGCAGAAATACCACACCGATGTGCCCACGATGCTGCCCCAGACAAGACCACAAAGTATGTCGCCCGGGAAGTGGACCCCCAGATAGAGGCGCGTCCAGCAGTTGACCAGCGACCACCCGATGACGAACACCGAGAACAGCCGATGACGCACCAGCAGACTCATAAAGACGGCCACGCTGAACGTGTTGCAGGCGTGCGACGAGAAGAAGCCGTAATTGCCGCTGCGATAGTCGTTCACCACATCGACCAGCATGCCGATATCAGGGTCGCGCCCGGGGCGCCAGCGTCCCACGAAAGGTTTCACGATAGTGTCGTTGAATGTTCCGGCAAGCACCACGCAAAGACCGGCGCAGGCCACAATAAGCATGATTTTCTGCACCGACTCATTGTTCTTCAGCACCATATAGAAAAGCGCCACGTAGAAGGGAATCCACGTGCCCGCAGTGGTCAGCGTCTTGACCAGCCCGTCGAGAAACAGCGAGGGGCTGCCGTTGAACCAGAGCAGCAGTTCTTTGTCGAGTTCTATGAGCGTCTGTAAGTCCATCAAATCATTTCTATCTGTTTCGTTTCTACCCAGCCTTCCTTACCATCGGCCACGCGCACTTCTTTCCAGTCGCGCATGCCGTTGTCGGTGATGGTCACCTTCGTGCCTTCATGCAGAATGAAGAGGTCGGTGCCGTTCTTGGCTGGCGTACTCTTCACGTTCACGGCCGACTCCATGATGATGGCGCCCTTGCGCTCGGTGAGGGCCTGCTTCTGAGCGTAGGCAAAGACGTTGCTCACCACAAACACCAACAGCAGCACCAACGCGCCGAAGAAGCCCACCTTGCGCAGCCACAGACGACTGGCAAACAGGTAGACCAGCACCAGCACGATGGCCAGCGCGAGTGCAAACACCGCCGTACGTGCCCAGCCGTCGACGCTCATCGTGTTGACCAGCGAGCGATACCAGGTGATGAAGAACAGTTCCGACTCGGGCGTCACCTTGTCGATGGTCTTCGAGCGGGCCATCTGCAGGTTGAAGCGTATGTCGGCATCGCCGGGCGACAAGAGCAGGGCGCGCTCGTAGTTGAGCACAGCGCGGGTGATGTCGTCGGTGCGATAGTAGGCGTTGCCCAGATTGTAGTAGATGTCGGCATTCACGCCGTTCTTCAGCAGCTGCTCATAAACCTTGATGGCCTGCTGGTAGTGGCCTTGTGCGTAGGCGCTGTCGGCTTCGGCCTTCGTGGCGGCCTGCATGCCTATGGGCAAGAACAGCAGCAACACGACGAGTGTTTTTGCAAAACGCGAGCTGCGTTTCTTAATAACGCTCTCAATCTTTTCGATAGCCATCATGGCCTTCTCATATACTTTGTTCATATTGCCTTGCGGATCGCCGGGAGCATAGCGCTGATACTGACACTCTTCCAGCGCACTCGTAAACTGCGCCACCGTATCGGCGTCGACGCCGCGCGCCGTCAGTTTCTCGGCAATGTTGTCCTGCGAGAGCTGCTCCACGGGCATATTGAGCTTGTCGCCCACATAGCCCCACAGGGCGCGCAGCACTTCGTCGAAGAACTCGCCCGACTTGCCTTCCTTCATCAGGCGGGCTGCTTTCTTCAGGCGCTTCGTAGCTACCTTGTTGGCCTTGCCGGCTCGGGTGCCCACCACGTCGGCGTTGGCGATGGCCCGCTGGCGGAACACGATGAAGAGCGACAGGAAGATGGCCAGCAGCACCACGAGCGTCACCCAGTAGGATGTGCTGCCGAAGAAGAAGTCGTCGACGGCATGCAAACTGGCGTCGCCCGTCTTGATGTGGCGGATGTCCTTAGCCAGCAGCTGCACGTCTTCCTGACCGGTATAGTCGCTCACGGTCGACGAGCCGCCCTCGCCCTTAGCCACTTTCAGCGTAAACCCTTCGGTCTTCACCGTCTTGTACTGACGGGCCGAAGTGTCGTAGTAGGTAAATTCTACAGGGGGAATCTCGAACGTGCCCTGATGGCGCGGTACGGCCAGGAAGTCGTAGACCATGCTGCCTTCTACGCCGTTGACCGTCAGTTTGGTCTTGTCGGTCACTTTGGCGTCGTATTTGTCGAAGTCCTTCGGGAAACCCACCACGGGCTCCTTGATGAGCTTCATGTTGCCCACACCGCTCACCACTACGCGCAGCGTGACGGCGTCGTTGGCCTTCACCTCTGTCTTGTCGAGCGTGGCCGAGATGGTGAACTTGCCCACACCGCCGGAGAAGCCCGTAGGACGCTGCGGCAGTGGGTCTACCTGAAGTTCTATGCCGGGCGCCTGTATCTGTTTCTTCACTTCTACGTAGCCGCTACCGCCGTTGAAGAAGGCTTCAAAGGGGTCTACGTTGCGGTTCTGCTGTATCACAGTGCCGTTGAACGTCAACGGGGGCACCTTCAGCTTGCCCGTAATCTGTGGGAACATCACATACTGGCTCCACGTCACCGTGCGATAGGGACGCCCGTTGAACGTCTCTACCGAGAAGCTCTTCTGCTGCGGCAGGGGTATCTCCTGTGTGTGAAAACCTTTCAGGTCGGGCATCTTGCCTTCAAGCTCGGTCAGGTCGACGAGCGTGTAGACCTTATACGTCAGCAGCACGGGCTCTTGCTCTATCACCCGACGCTTGTTGGCACTCACCTTGATGAACAGGTCTTGGCCGGAAATGCGACTGCCGGCCTCGCGCATCTGTCGGCCGCCGGAAGCGCCACCTTGATGCTGACCGCCACCGCCGCCTTGCGCCTGTGCCTGTCCGCTGACCACAATCTTCAGCGAGTTTGAAACAACGGTCTTGCCGTTCACGTTGACGTGGGCGGCAGGAATGGTAAATGTGCCATTCTTCGTGGCCGAAAGAATGTAGGTATAGGTCACCGACGAGGTGTGGCTCGTGTGACCGTTGATAATCTGAAAACTGCTCTGGGTCGACGTGCTCGGGCCCATCAGCACCTCGAAGGCGTCGGGAATGTTGCCAGCACGGAAACCACTCACGTCTTGGGTGTTCACCGTATAGGTCAGCCTAAACTGCTCGCCAACGGCCACCTGCGAGGGGGCCTTACCCGTGAGTGCCTGTGAGAAGGCTGCCACCTGCACCAGAAAGAGAAGGAGTGCAGCCCATATTGTCTTTTGCTTCATGTCTTGCAATGATTAATACAGGCTGCAAAATTATCGCTTTTCTGCGAATTACCCAAAACTCTTAACATCTATTGATGTTTTGTTGCTTTCGTAAAAGGATTGGCCTATTTGTACTCGCTCCACGACTTGATGCCGATGCCCTCAAGACCGACGGTGCAAAAGGCCTGAATGAAGGCCGACGCCAACCGGCTGTTGGTGATGAGCGGAATGTTCAGGTCGATGGCCGCACGACGTATCTTGTAGCCGTTGGTCAGCTCGTGGCTCGTCAGGTTCTTGGGAATGTTGACCACCATATCGATAGCGTGCTGATGCAACAGGTCGAGGGCTGCGGGCTCGTCGCCGCTCTCGCTCGGCCAGAGCACACGGGTGTTGGCTACGCCGTTCTCCGTGAGATAGCGGCTGGTGCCGCCAGTGGCATAGAGTTCGTAGCCGTGCTCCACAAGCATGCGGGCGGCATCGAGCATCTCTGCCTTCTGCTTGGCCGAACCAGTGGAGAGCAGCACGCGGTGCTTCGGAATACGGTGGCCTACGGAGAGCATCGCCTTCAGCAGCGCCGTATGGGTATTGTCACCGATGCACCCCACTTCGCCCGTCGACGCCATATCAACGCCCAGCACGGGGTCGGCCTTCTGCAGGCGGTTGAAGGAGAACTGCGAAGCCTTGATACCCACATAGTCGAGGTCGAACAGATTCTTCTGCGGCCGCTCAACCGGAAGTCCAAGCATTACTTTCGTGGCAAGGTCTATCAAGTTGATTTTCAAAACCTTGGAAACAAACGGGAACGAACGTGAAGCACGCAGGTTGCACTCGATGACGAGGATGTCGTTGTCGCGCGCCATATACTGAATGTTGAACGGCCCGTTGATGTGCAGCGCCTTCGCTATCTGACGACTGATGCGCTTGATGCGGCGCACGGTTTCTACATACAACTTCTGGGGCGGGAACTGGATGGTGGCATCGCCCGAGTGGACACCAGCAAACTCGATGTGCTCGCTGATGGCGTAGGCTATGATTTCGCCGTCCTTTGCCACAGCGTCCATCTCTATCTCCTTAGCGTGCTCTATGAACTTCGAGACCACCACAGGATGGTCTTCGCTCACGTTGGCCGCCAACTGCAAGAAGCGTTCCAGCTCTTCGTTGTTGGAGCACACGTTCATGGCCGCACCGCTCAGCACGTAGCTCGGGCGCACCAGCACGGGGAAGCCCACACGCTCTACAAAGCTGTTGATGTCGTTCATGCTCGTCAGCGCACGCCATTCGGGCTGATTGACGCCTATCTCGTTGAGCATCTGCGAGAACTTCGCACGGTCTTCAGCACCGTCGATGTCGCGGGCCTGCGTACCCAGAATAGGCACCTTTTGCTCGTCGAGATACATGGCTAAGTTGTTGGGTATCTGTCCGCCGGTAGCCACCACCACACCGTGAGGTTGCTCCAGGTCGATGATGTCCATCACGCGCTCAAACGTCAGCTCGTCGAAGTAGAGACGGTCGCACATGTCGTAGTCGGTCGATACGGTCTCGGGATTGTAGTTAATCATGACCGAGCGCCACCCGTTCTTGCGAATGGTGTTCAGCGCCTGCACGCCACACCAGTCGAACTCTACCGAAGAGCCTATGCGGTAGGCACCGCTTCCCAGCACCACCACCGAGCGGCCGTCGTTCTCGTAGGCAATATCGCTACTGCTGCCTGCGCCCTGATAGGTCACATAGAGGTAGTTGGTTTGTGCCGGATATTCGGCCGCAAGGGTATCTATCTGCTTCACCACGGGCAGCACACCTTGCTGCTTGCGCAGTGCTCTCACTTGGAGCAGGGCTTCGTGCATACTGCTGCACGCCTCTTCCAACCCGATGGCACGGGCTATCTGGAAGTCGGTGAAGCCATAGACTTTGGCTTCCTGCATGAGCGCTTTGTCGAGCGTCTGCAAGGTCTGCTGCTTCAGGGCCTCATCGATGTCGATGATGTGCTTCAGCTTGTAAAGGAACCAGCAGTCTATCTTCGTCAGCTCGTGGATGCGCTCAATGGTGTACTGCGGCAGATGCATGGCCTTAGAAATCACGAAGACGCGCTTGTCGGTGGGCTCGCGCAGGGCGGCATCGATGTCGGCAATCTTCAGTTCCTTGTTCTCCACGAAACCGTGCATCCCCTGCCCTATCATGCGCAGACCTTTTTGCAGGGCTTCCTCAAACGTGCGGCCGATGGCCATCACCTCGCCAACCGACTTCATCGACGAGCCCAGTTCCTTGTCGACACCGTGGAACTTCGAGAGGTCCCAGCGTGGTATTTTCACCACGACATAGTCGAGAGCCGGCTCGAAGAAGGCCGACGTGGTTTTGGTCACGGAGTTCTTCAGTTCAAACAAACCATAGCCCAGGCCAAGCTTTGCGGCAACAAAGGCCAAAGGATAGCCTGTGGCTTTGCTGGCTAAGGCCGACGAGCGGCTCAGACGGGCGTTGACCTCGATGACGCGATAGTCTTCCGACTGCGGGTCGAAGGCATACTGCACGTTGCACTCGCCCACAATACCGATATGGCGGATAATCTTGATGGCCAGTGCGCGCAGTTTGTGATACTCGG
>CAMOTK010000033.1 GCA_946625715.1 uncultured Prevotella sp.
GCACCTTCTGTCGAAGGCAACTTGGGCCAGGGTGCTGTGACCTATACCTATTCTGACGATGGTGACAGCTATACGAGCACCGTTCCTACTGCCGTAGGCAACTATCTGGTGAAGGCTACCATTGCCGAGACCGATAACTACCAAGCTGGTGAAGCTGAGAACGAGTTTAGCATCTATCGCGAAATCAATATGTCAGCTAACCAGGAGTGGGCTACCTATTATGCTTCCGAGGATCTGAGCTGCCCGAATGGCCTTATTGTCTATATTGTGACGGCTCGTGAAGGCAACACGCTCACGGCCACGGCCGCCGAGTTCCAATACATCCCCGCCAATGAGCCTGTGCTGCTGCAGAATGCAAAGCAAGCTGAAGGCCCGTTCACGGCTGAGGCTTACGATGGCGATGTCGAGACTCCCGATTCCTATACCAACCTGCTTGTAGGTGTGGCAACGGCTACCGATGTGACCTCTCTCTCGACGAGCAACGACATCTACGTGCTCTACAACGGCGAGTTCGTGAAGTCTACCAGCGGCACGATTCCTGCCAACCGTGCCTACCTGCCCATCGCCAAGGGGCAGGGCGCACCGGCTCGTCTGAGCATCGCCTTCGGCAACGAGGAAACCGGCATCAGCAGCGTGGCTGCAGTGAAGACCGACAACGTCTTCTTCAACCTCGGCGGTCAGCGCATCGCCCAGCCCACCAAGGGCCTCTATATCGTAAACGGCAAGAAGGTCGTGCTGAAATAAGAAAAAACGTTTTGAAGGACAATAACCATTGTGCCTTATGAGAATAGTCAAAAGATGTTTATTAACGATAGCCGCCCTGCTCCTCATAGCTACAGGAGCAGGGGCTGCGGGCACCGTGACCGTGGTCACGCAGCTCAACGGGCAGGCCGACCCCACGGCGGGCACCGTAGTGCCGCAGGTGGCCGACGGGCTCTGCACGCTGACTGTGACCCCGGCTGCGGGCCACTATCTGCCGCCTGAGAATATCACGGCGGTGCGCATAGTGGATGCCGGCCTGGCACAGGCACGCCGACGAGCGCCCAGTCTGCAGACTGAGCCTATCGCGGTGACGCCTGTCGACCAGTCGGCCAATCCCGCTGGCACCACTACCTATACACTGCAGATGCCCGAAGGCGACTACGACGTGGAAGTGACGGCCAACTTCCTGGCCTACGAACTCTACGGCCTCACGGTGGCAGGTATAGAAGTGACTGAACAGAATTATCAAGATGTGCTGGGCGACGGCACCGTGAGCTATGGCGACGGCATCCTCCACCTCGACAAGGCACTGCTCGTGCTTGCCGAAGGTGAGCAGGCCGTCATCGACAGCCGACTGCCCGCCCTGACCATCCGTCTCACAGGCGAAAGCACCATCAGAGGTGCGCTCGGACTGAATGTCGACAACGGCACCATCACGCTGGAGAAGGAAAGCAGCAGCGATGCCGATGCCGGTCTGCGCATCTATGCTCAGCAGGCTGTTGACGGTCAGGTGAGCTACAGCGACGGTATGGAGCTGCAGACCCTGTCGGAAACCGCCGACTATACGGAGTTCCTCATCGCTGTGAAAATCAATACCGAGGGCATGACCGAGGAGCAGGTTGAGCAGCTGGAACAGCAGCAGAACAAGTATCGCATCTGGGTGGGACAGACACAGATGACCGAGGCCAACCATCTCGACGTGCTCGGCGATGGCGCCACCCGTGAGCCGTCGGTGCTCTTCGACGATGCGCTCGACGTGCTGGTGCTGCGCAATGCTGCGCTCACCGACTCGATTATCAGCATCCGCGACGAAGGCCTGAACGTCTTCCTCGTAGGCGAAAACACCATCACCCTCAGCGAGGCCACGGCGGCCTTCATCTCGAAGGTCAGCGATGGCACCCTGACGTTCACTTGCGACGAGAACCGTCCTGGCCGTCTAATCATGAGAACCACCGCGCCGTCGTTATTCAACGGTTTCGGTCAGGTGCTCTGCGAGAAAGGGCTGGTGCAGACGGTCGATGCCGAGACTGGTGCCATCGTGATTGGCACGCTGGCCATCCAGCCTATCGTCGACGAGGTGAAGGAGATGACCGAGAAGCAGTTTATGACCTCCCCCGGCGATGGACAGCCTACTGAAATCAATCTGACCAATACCGAGATTGAGAATGTGCTCTACACCCTCAATGTCGATGGTGAGGGCAAGTCGATTGACGGCTTCGACCCTGCTACCGAAGACGACGAGCCCGGCATCCTGCTGTTCACGAAGATGGACGGCGGCGCCATGCAACAAGTGGCCCTCGACGTGATCAGCAAAGCTCCTGAAAACGATGACAAGAAGCCCGGCACAAGCAACTTTGCCGACAGCTTCACCGGCTTCACCTTCATGGTGCCGGCCGGCGAAGGTATCATCATTCTCGACTCGAAGATTATAGACAACGGCGGCCAGCAGTCGCAGCTCACGGTGAAGATTGGTACGCAGGATCCCCTGACCTTCTCGCATCCAGAGCGGGCGAAGGACACCATCAACTACCGCTGCGAGGAGCCTACCTATGTGTATGTCTACAACAGCACACCCGTCAATGTGGCTCCGGCGCGCCGTGCCGTCTACGGGCCTTTCCGTATTGGCGACAAGAAGTCGACCACCCACGTGAAGGTCTACAACATCAATGTGAAGGTAGGTGCTATGGTCAGCTCAAGCAGTCTGGTGTCTTCCGCGTCGCTGACGTCTTCGTCCTCGCCCTCGCTGATTGTTCCCAAGGTGTCGTTAATGATGTGGAGCAACAGCTACTTCTGCCTCAATGCGGCTGGTCTTGTGGAAGGCATCAAGATTGACCGTGTGCTCGACAAGAAGGTGACCGACGTGAATGAAGATCTCTTCGATGACGTCAACAAGCGCGACGTGAAGTATGTGGATATGCAAGACACCGAGGTGACTGACGTCTCTGTCAACCGCGGTGGTGGCGCCCGTGCAGAAAACGGTCTGCGCCGTGCCGCTCAGACCGGCCTGTTCAGTGGCTTCAGTCCTGAAACGCTTATCTATCTGCCCGAAGGCAACGACGATGGCGGTGAGGCCAACGTCGTCATCGACGGCCAGTGCCGCGACTTCCAGCTCTACGATGGCAAGGGATGTATGGTCACCCACGACTTCCAGGCCGCGAAAGCCAGCATCGACCGCACGTTTGTGACCAGTGAGACGTCTACCGTGTTCCTGCCGTTCTCCATTCCTGCAGCCCGTGCAGCCGCTTTGGGCAATTTCCACAGCTTCAAGGAAATCAGTGGCGGCAATGCCGTCTTCAATACTAAGGAGACGGGCGATATTGCGGCCAATACGCCTTACATCTTCCTGCCCGCCACCGCCAACATTTCGGCCACTAACGTGCCGGTTGTCGCCATGGCCAGTGGTGTCACCACAAAGGCCTCTGGCCAGCTCATCGGAACCTACGCGCCCATTAAGTGGACGGTCGACCCGGGCAACATCTACGGATTTGCCGCCGAGCCTATAGGTACGGTGGTTTCCGGCCAGTTTGTGCGCGTGGTCGAAGGCGCTTCCATCGACCCGTTCCGCGCCTACATCAAGGTCGACGACCCAGCACCTGCACGTTTGCAGCTGGTCATCGACGATGGCACCCAGACCGGCATCAGTCAGCTGACTGACAGTCGCGCCGAGGCCGACAGCTGGTACACCGTCGACGGACGCCGTCTCAGTGGGCGTCCTGCGGCTAAGGGTGTTTATATTCACAAATGTAAAAAGGAGATTTTGCGATGAAGAAACAATATGTCAATCCCTCAATGGTGGTAGCTCAGGTCAATACTGAGCTACCCCTTGCCACTTCGCCTTATAGCGGCAAGCTCAACGTCCGTCGCCTGACCGACCCTTACGAAATGAATAAGAAAGTGTGGATGGTCGAGCCTATGGTCGAAGAGCCCGCTCCGACGCGCCGCACCGTTTGGGACGACGATGAAGAAGAATCCTGAGGCTTAGTAATAGCTGATGGTTCTGACCTGTTCCACCTCAGCCTGCTGGGTACCGTTGTCTTGGTCCCAATAAGTCAGGCTGAGGTGGTTTTTTGTCCAGTTATCGTTCTCGTCGTAGTCGGAGTAACTGTTTCTCATGGTGATAGAGAGCAGGGGCCGCTCCTGTTTGTCGTAGACGCGCTGCACCTGACGCTCTATCTCGTCGTCATCGTTATAGAAATATTCGTTCACCGAGCGTATGCCCGTGGCCTTGTTGGTCAGCGTGCGCTTCACCAGTCGGCCCTCGTCGTCGTAGAGGAAGTCGACGAGGCTCTTCTCGCCCGACTGTTCGAGCATGGCGGCCTTGGTCAGATAGCCATAGACGCTGTAGTTGCGCTCGGTCATGTCGGCCTGCATCAGTCGGCCGTCGGGCTCGAAGTGCATCATGGGCTCTTCGGCCACGGGGTTCTCCGTGACCACTTCCATCACGTTGCCGTGCAGGCCCATCATCAGGGCGTCCTTGTAGAAAGGCGAGGTGGGGAAATAAAAAACCTTGATTTCGCGGTTGCCGACAGACGTTTCTTCCTCTGAAATCTTCACGATGCCGTAGCCGTTGTTGCAGTAGTAGCTGCCGTCCATGGCCGTGAAGCTGCCGTGGTCTCTGCGCAGGTGGTTGAGGAAGAACTTGAAGTTGTCGCCCATGACTTCTTTCGAGCGGAAGGGGCCTATCGTGACGTAGGCCGACTCCACGCGGTGGGTCTTGAGGTCGACGCTCACCATCAGCTTGCCCCTGATGCCGTAGTACTTGCCGCGGAAGTGGCGTGTGGCGCCGTCGTCAGACGAGCCCCACGGCGTGAAATCCTTGGCCAGCAGCGCGTCGACCATGAGCGAGTCGGGCCCTTCCACGGGTATGCCCAGGAACTTCACGCACCGTGAGTCCGTAGGTTGTGCCACAGCCAGGGTAGCGAGGCAGAGCATCAGCCAGCATACTATCGTCAGTCGTCTACGCATTGGATTTAGCTTTCGCGTGCAAAGATACAAATTAGTGTGCTAACAGCCAAATGTTTTATATTTTCTTCAAACTCAGTGGGCGTTTTGTTTGGGTATTTCGGCAAGAATCCGTACTTTTGCACCACATTTTTCTATTATTTAAAGCGTTATGAAAATATTTGGCGTAGGCATGAACTATCTCCAGCATACGGAGGAATTGGACGGAAAAGCGTATAAACCGGAAGAGCCTGTCATCTTCCTCAAGGCAGACTCGGCGCTGCTGAAGGACGGCAAGCCGTTTTTTGTGCCCGACTGGTGTGAGCAGGTAGACTACGAGACCGAGCTCGTGGTGCGCATAGGGCGACTTGGCAAGGGCATCCCCCAGCGCTTTGCCCACCGCTATATCGATGCCGTGACCGTGGGCATCGACTTCACGGCCCGCGACGTGCAGCGCAAAGCCCGTGCCGCCGGCAACCCGTGGACCATCTGTAAGGGCTTCGACGGTTCGGCCACCATAGGCCGTTGGGTGCCTGCCGATGCTTCGGCAGGGGTGCTCCATCTGCCCTCGTCGTTCCACCTCGACATCAACGGAAAGACCGTGCAGCAGGGGCATAGTGCCGACATGCTCTACGGCGTCGACGAGCTGGTGAGCTACCTCTCGCGCTTCTTCACCCTGAAGACGGGCGACATGATTTTCACCGGCACCCCCGTAGGTGTTGGCCCCGTAGCCATCGACGACCATCTGGAAGGTTATCTCGGCGATGAAAAGGTGCTCGACTTCTGGTGCAAATAACATCCCGATGCAATAAAATGTTTCTTATGTCGTTATTATAGCATAAGTGAAGACTTTGAAACATTATATCCTGTCTATTGGACTTCTGCTGTCGGCCCTTTCGGCACAGGCACAGGAGTTCTTCAACCTGACCGCCCAGGAGGTCAGGATTGATTCAGTGCTCCCGCGTTTCAGCTATACCAGGTTTCTTGGTGCCAACTATGCTGACTCCGTGTATCAGGTGAGCATCGAATATCCCGAGTTTATAGATATGTCCGCCACCGACGTGGCCCGACTGCGCGCCATCACCACTGAGCAGTTGCCCGAGATGCCCGTGGTCGACCAGTATGTGGGCGTTGCCCGTCGTCAGGGCACGCTCTACGTGTCGCTCTGTCCGCTCGTCTATCGCGAAGGCAAGTATCAGAAGTTGGTGAGCTTCATGCTCAAAGTCGCGGCCAAGCCTTCGGCCAGCGCCCGTCGTGCCGCCGCCGGCGAGGGCTCCACCTATGCCGACCACTCCGTGCTGGCTACAGGCCGCTGGGCGAAGATTCGCATCAGCGAGACCGGCATCTATCAGCTCACGGCCGACCTTGTGCGTCGTGCCGGCTTCTCTAATATTAATAAGGTGAAAATCTACGGCTATGGCGGAGCCTGGCAGCCCGAAGTGCTCACGCAAGACTATCTGGCCGCCACCGACGACCTGAAGGAAGTGCCCACCTGCACCATTGGCGGTCGGCGCCTGTTCCATGGCGTTGGCCCGGTAGGGTGGGAGAGCGCGACCGCCACCGAGCGCCTGCGCAACCCCTATTCCGACTATGGCTACTACTTCCTGACCGAGAGCGACGCCGAGCCGCTGCAGCAAGACAGCGCCACCTTTGTGTCGTCGTTCTATCCCACGACCAACGACTATCATGCTCTGGTAGAAGACGACGGCTACGCGTGGTTTCGCGGCGGTCGCAACTTCTACGACAGCAAACCGCTGCAGATAGGCAGCGACCGCAGCATGACCATGCCGGCCTATAGCGAATCGGGCCAGCTGACGGTTGTGCTGAGCTATGATGGCACGTTCGATGTCGATGTGGTGGTCAACGGCGAGTTGGCAGGCACGTTTACGCCCACCTCGACCGAAATGAAGCAAATCAACGACTACAGCAGTGCAGCTGTGGCCAAGCGCATCTACACCGTGAACAATCTGCAGGCCAGCAACACCATTGTGCTGCTACAGCGCTCGGGTGCCAACGTGCGTCCCGACTATGTGGCGCTCACCAGCAGTCAGCCTAAGGCCGCCGCCCGCTTGAGCGCCGACAACTTCCCCGTTCCGGAATACGTCTACGGCATCACCAACCAGGACCACCATGCCGACACCGCCGTCGATATGGTCATCCTGATACCCACGTCGCAGCAAGTGCGTTCGCAGGCCGAGCGCCTGAAGACCATGCACGAGGAGAAAGACGGTCTGCGCGTGCGCATCGTGCCGGCCGACGAGCTCTTCAACGAGTTTTCCAGCGGCACCCCCGATGCCAATGCCTATCGCCGCTATCTGAAGATGCTCTACGACCGTGCCGAGACCGAGGCCGACATGCCGCGCTATCTGCTGCTCTTCGGCGATGCCGCCTGGGACAACCGCATGACGTCGGCACAGTGGAAGAACTACTCGCCCGACGACTTCCTGCTCTGCTACGAGAGCGACGACTCGTTCAGCGAAATCTATTGCTACGTCACCGACGACTACTTCTGCCTGCTCGACGACGGCGAGGGCGGCAACATCGTGGTCAGCGACAAGTCTGACGTGGCCGTCGGCCGACTCACTGCCCGCACCGAGGCAGAGGCCACCGTGCTGGTCGACAAAATCATCGACTACCGCAACAACGAGCACGCCGGCGTCTGGCAGAACACGCTCTGCTTCATGGCCGACGACGGCAACCACAACCGCCACATGAACGATGCCGAGCAGGTCATCAAGACCGTGCAGGAGAACGCTTCTTCCTTCCAAATCAAGAAAATCTACTGGGACGCCTATTCGCGCGTGACGTCGTCTACCGGCAACCGCTATCCCGACGTGGAGCGGCTCATCAAGCAGCAGATGCGCGACGGTGCCCTCGTCATGAACTATATCGGCCACGGCTCGCCCTATACCATGTCGCACGAACAGGTGGCCTACGTGAGCGACTTTGCCAAGTCTACCTCGCTGCGCCTGCCCCTTTGGGTGACGGCTTCGTGCGACATCATGCCTTTCGACGGCCAGGAAGAGAACTTCGGCGAGACGGCCATGTTCAACAAGAACGGCGGTGCCATTGCCTTCTTCGGCACCACACGCACCGTCTACTCCAACTACAACCAGTACATGGACCGCACGTTCATGAAGCACGTGCTGAGCAGCACCAACGGCGAAATCAACAGCATCGGCGAGGCTGCACGATTGGCCAAGAACGACCTCGTGACGCCATCCAGCCCCTATCGCGACTATACCGAGAACAAGCTGCAGTACACCCTCTTGGGCGACCCTGCGCTGAAGTTGGCCGTCCCCACCGGCAAGGTGGTCATCGACCGCATCAACGGTCAGTCGGTGGCCGACGAGACGGCCGTGCTCAAGGCCGGCTCGCAGGTGGTGGTCGAGGGCCATGTGGAGAATGGCGAGAACTTCAACGGCGTGGCATCGGTCACGGTGCGCGATGTCGAGGAGTACATCGTCTGCAAGCTCAACAACGTTGAGGCCGGTTCCGACACCATCTTCAAGTTCCGCGACCGTCCCAACACCATCTTCGCCGGTTCCGACAGCGTGCGCAACGGCAAGTTTGCCTTCACCTTCGCCCTGCCTATGGACATCAGCTACTCCGACGCCACCGGCCTGATGCAGGTCTACGCCGTGAACAGCGATAAGACCATCCTGGCCCACGGCGAGAACGAACGCTTCAAGATGGGCGGTGACGACAGCTTCCAGAACGACGGCATCGGGCCCAATATCTATTGCTATCTGAACAGCTCGTCGTTCACCAACGGCGGCAAGGTGAACACCACGCCCTACTTCTTTGCCGAAGTGTCCGACAAAGACGGCATCAACGTGTCGGGCAACGGCATCGGCCACGATATGGAGCTCATCATCGACGGCAAGATGACCATGACCTACAACCTGAACGCCTTCTTCCAATACGACTTTGGCGACTATCGCAGCGGCACCGTGGGCTACTCGCTGCCCGAGTTGAGCGAGGGCCAGCACAAGCTGCTGTTCCGTGCGTGGGACGTGCTGAACAACTCGTCGACGGCCGAACTCACCTTCGAGGTGGTCAAAGGGCTCGACACCCGCATCGTCAACGTGATGTGCACCCATAATCCTGCCTCTACCAACACCACGTTCGTCATCAACCACGAGCGCGTAGGCTCGCTCATGGACATCGACCTCGAGGTGTTCGACACCTCCGGCCGCACCCTGTGGCACCATACCGAGAGCGGCATCAGCACCGACAACACCTACACCGTCAGCTGGGACCTCACCGTCGATGGCGGTCGCCGCCTGCAGACGGGCGTCTACCTCTATCGCGTCAGCGTCAGCTGCGAGGGCAGTCGCAAGTCGTCGATGGCCAAGAAACTGATTGTACTGAATAAATAATATTGTTTGAACATGAACAAGAAACTAAACATACAGATTTTGGCTTTTGTCCTTTGGCTTCTGGCCGTAGGCTCAGCCAAAGCCGACGACGAGAAGCTCACGTCGTTCAATCCCGTGGAGCATGCCGTCATTTCGCAGACCATTGCTCCCGATGCCCGTGCTGCAGGTATGGGCGACGTGGGTGCTGCCACCGATCCCGATGTCAACTCACAATACTGGAACCTGGCCAAGTATCCGTTCTGCATCAGCCGTGCAGGCGTCGCACTGAACTACACCCCTTGGCTGCGCCAGCTGGTCAACGACATCGACCTGGCCTACGTGGCCGGCTACTACCGCATAGGCGACTACGGTGCGCTCTCAGGTTCGCTGCGCTACTTCTCCTTGGGCGAGGTCTACACGTCCGACGAGAGCGACATGACCGTCAAGCCCTATGAGCTGTCGCTCGACGTGGCCTACTCGCGCATGCTGAGCGAGAAGTTCTCGCTCGGCGTAGGCCTGCGCTGGATTTACTCCGACCTGCGCTACGACTACAGCGAAGACTCGAAGCCCGCTTCGGCCTTTGCTGCCGACATTGCGATGTACTACAACAACTACATCATGCTGGGCAGCCGCGAGTGTCAGTTAGGTCTTGGTCTGGCCGCCACCAACATCGGTTCGAAGATTTCCTACTATGGCGACGAAGAGAGCCAGTTCATTCCGGCCAACCTGCGTCTGGGCGCCTCCATCATGATACCTATCGACGAGTACAACCGCTTCTCGCTTTCGGCCGATGCCAACAAGCTGATGGTGCCCACCGTGCCCCGTCAGGAAGATGGCGAGTCGAACTCCGACTATCAGGACCGCGTGCGCCGTCAGTATAGCGACATGTCGAGCATCAAGGGCATCTTCAAGAGCTTTAGCGACGCCCCCGGCGGTTTCAAGGAAGAGTTGCAGGAGATTCAGTGGAGCGTGGGCGCCGAGTATGTCTATCACGACCAGTTCTCGTTGCGCGCCGGCTACCACCACGAGTCGGAAAACAAGGGCAACCGCAAGTATTTCACCGTCGGCGGCGGCTTCCGCATGAGCGTCTTCTCGCTCGATGTGGGCTACGTCATCTCTACGGCCCAGAGCAACCCGCTCGACCAGACGCTCCGCTTCTCGCTGGCCTTCGACATGGACGGCATCAAGGACCTGTTTAAGAAATAAAAAACGCTCAAAAGGATGAAAATACGTGTAGGATTCGGATTCGACGTCCATCGCCTGGTAGAAGGACGCGACCTGTGGATGGGCGGCATCAAGATAGACCATTCGTTGGGCCTCTTGGGCCATAGCGATGCCGACGTGCTTATCCACGCCATCTGCGACGCCATGCTGGGCGCAGCCAACATGCGCGACATTGGCTATCACTTCCCCGACACGGCCGCCGAGACCGACGGCATAGACAGCAAGATTCTGCTCAAGAAGACGGTCGACCTCATTGCCACCAAAGGCTACAAGCTGGGCAATATCGATGCCACCATCTGTGCCGAGCGTCCGAAGATGAATCCCCACATCCCCGCCATGCAGCAATGTCTGGCCGACATTATCGGCACCGACATTGACAACATCTCCATCAAAGCCACCACCACCGAGCGCCTGGGCTTCACCGGTCGCGAAGAGGGCATCTCGGCCTACGCCACCGTGCTCATCGAGGGCTGAACGCTTGGTTCAGACGATGGGCAGCGAGATGCCGCAAATCTTCTGATAGACGTCGAGGGCGTAGACGTCGGTCATGCCGCTGATGTAGTCGATGACGGCCATGATGCGCGTCTCCAGGTCGTCGCTGTCGATGTGGTACTGGCTGCTCACGCGCCCAATGAGCTGCTGCGAATAGTAGCGCTCCGGATGCTCGATGGCCGACATCATGTGGTCGAGCAGCGTCTCCATAATCTTATAGCCCGAGAGCTCTACGTCGAGCACGGGTTTGCTCCTGTAAATCATGCGTTTCGAGAAGTCGGCACACGTCTTGTAGGCCTGCCGTTGCAGCGGCGCGATGTGGTCGATGAGCGACCCTTCGAACGTGCCCTCAAGAATGGCGTCTTCGTTGGCCATAAACGTGTTCACGCACTCGTTCTCGAGCTTGCCGATGACGCAGGCACGCATGTAGACCACCTTCTCGTTGTCGTCGGTCAGTTGCTCGTCGGCAATGCGCTGCAAGATGTGGGCCCGGTCGGTTGCGTCGAAGAAGTTCAGGAACAGTTCGCTCACCTCCTGAAACGAGAGCAGCTTCAGCTTGTGGGCATCCTCGAGGTCCATGATTTCGTAGCAGATGTCGTCGGCCGCCTCTACCAGGTAGACCAGCGGGTGGCGGGCGAAGCGCAGCGGCTGTCCCGGCGCAGACAGGCACAGGATGCCCATCTCGTTGGCAATGCGGTGGTACACCTCGGCCTCGCTGTTGAAGAAGCCAAACTTGCCCTTCCTTCCTGCCAGCGACGACGAGAAGGGATACTTCACGATGCTGGCCAGCGTAGAGTAGGTCATCACGAAGCCGCCCGGCCGTCGGCCCTTGAACTGGTGGGTGAGCAGTCGGAAGGCGTTGGCGTTGCCTTCGAAGTGGGTGATATCGTCCCAGAAAGGAGCCGACACCTGCGCTTTCAGATACAAGCCCTTGCCTTCGGTGAAGAACGTCTGTATGGCCTTCTCGCCCGAATGGCCAAACGGCGGGTTGCCCATGTCGTGGGCCAGACAGGCCGTGGCCACAATCTGTCCTATCTCGGGCAGCAGCGTGTCCCTGAAGGCCGGGTTCTTGTGGCAGAGCAGCTGCGCCACGTCGTTGCCGAGCGACATGCCCACGCTGGCCACCTCGAGCGAGTGGGTCAGGCGGTTGTGCACAAACACGCTGCCTGGCAGCGGAAACACCTGCGTCTTGTTTTGCAAGCGGCGAAACGGCGCCGAGAAAATCAGTCGGTCGTAGTCGCGCTTAAACTCCGTGCGGTCGTCGTGGCGCTCGGGATGTCGGTTCTCCTGCCCAAGTCGGCGGTTAGAAATCAGTTGGTTCCAGTTCATTCTCATGTTTCGGAAAATTTGCTGCAAAGATACATAATTTGCGAAGCAAAGTCAAGTTTTTCGGCAATTTTTATGTTGTCTTAACTTCATAAAAGTGCTCTTCCAGACTCCCAAACTCCTCAGACGTGCCAACTTGCATTGAATGACTTAGCGCCTCATTGCCCAGAGGCTCCGTGTTCTATGAATTTT
>CAMOTK010000034.1 GCA_946625715.1 uncultured Prevotella sp.
GCCGACGGCCGGCATCTGGCCATGATGCCCCACCTGGAGCGCGCCATCTTCCCCTGGCAGAACGCCTGGTATCCGCAGGACCGCCGCATGGACGAGGTGACGCCCTGGATTGAGGCCTTCGTCAACGCACGCAAGTGGATTGAGGGAATTGAGAATTGAGAATTGAAAATTGAGAATTGAGAATTGACCATTGATAGTCATGTACGCTGAACTATTCAAGACGTTCTTCAACATCGGGCTGTTCACGCTGGGCGGCGGCTACGCCATGATACCCCTCATTGAGCAAGAGGTGGTCGAGAAACACCAGTGGGCTTCCAAGGAAGAGTTGCTCGACCTGATAGCCGTGGCACAGAGCTGCCCGGGCGTGTTTGCAGCCAACATCAGCATCTTCATAGGCTACAAGCTGAGAGGCGTGCGCGGAGCCATACTCACCTGTATGGGCACGTGCATGCCCTCGTTTCTCATCATCCTGCTCATCGCCATGTTCTTCCACCAGTTTCAGGACAACGCCGTGGTGCAGAGCATCTTCCGCGGCATACGGCCCGCCGTGGTGGCACTGATAGCCGTGCCCACATTCCGACTGGCACAGAGCGCCAAAATCACATGGGTCAACTGCTGGATACCCATCCTCGGTGCAGTGGCCATCTGGGCCATGGGCGTTTCCCCCATCCTCGTCATCCTGGCAGCAGGCTTCGGCGGCTGGCTCTATGGCACATTTGTGAAACCTACAGAATGAAGTCAGCATGATATACCTCTATTTGTTTATCACCTTTTTCCAGATAGGCCTCTTCGGCTTCGGCGGCGGCTACGGCATGCTCTCGCTCATTCAGGGCGAGGTGGTGCACCACTGGCACTGGATGACCACGGCCGAGTTCACCGACATCGTGGCCATCTCGCAAATGACGCCCGGCCCCATCGGCATCAACTCGGCCACCTACTGCGGCTACACCGCCGTGACCAACGCCGGCCACTCTGTAGCCATGGGCATACTCGGTTCGGCCACGGCCACCTTCGCCCTGGTGCTGCCGTCGCTCATCCTCATGATTCTCATCAGCAAGATGTTCCTGAAATACATGGACACCCCCTTCGTGCAAAGCATCTTCAACGGTCTGCGCCCCGCTGTGGTGGGCCTGCTGGCCGCCGCCACGCTGCTGCTCTGCACCGAGGAGAACTTCTCGTCGCCGGTGGCCAATCCCTGGCAGTTCTGGGTGAGCGTGGCCCTGTGTCTGGCCACGGCCTTCGGCACCATGGTGGTAAAAGTAAACCCCGTCAAGATGATTCTCATGACGGGGTTTGCCGGATTGCTACTGCTCTATTGACGCTGACTCTTCTCGTCACTTCATCATCATCTTGCGCCCGCCAACGATGACAAGGCCTTTATAAGAACTGTCTACGCGGCGTCCGTCAAGGGCATAAGCTTGCGTGCTTGTCGGCAAGAGCTGCTCCTCGCTACGAAACGTATAGATAGCAGCGGTGCCTGCGGCATCGATGAGTTCCACTTCCTGACCGGCAGTGGTGGGAATATCGTAGAGATAGGTAGTAGGCAGCGTGGTGGCAGGTATCTTTGAGGCATCAGCCACAATGGGGTCTGGCATCACGTAGGGCTGCATCAGGGGATTGCTGTTGGCACCTTCGGCTGCGGTGAGGGCTGTGCCATTAGCCATCTTCAACTGGGTATTGCTGCGCAGACGCAGGTTGCCACCGATGGTAGAGCGAATCTTCACCGAAACAATCTTACCGTCCTGCCATTTCATCTCTGTAATCTCGAAACCACCACGTGAGCGCAGACCCTTCACCTCGCCAGTAGCCCATAAAGCGGGCAAGGCGGGCAGCAGATGTACGAATCCGGCATGGCTCTGCAGCAGCATCTCGGCGATGCCGGCGCAACAACCGAAGTTGCCGTCAATCTGGAAGGGCGCATGAGCGTCGAACATGTTGGCATACGTGCCGCCGTCGGCATCGTTCATCGTGGCATTGGGATCCATCAGTCGCAACTGGTTCTTGATGATGTTCAACGCATGGTCACCATCGAGCATACGAGCCCACTGGCACACCTTCCAGCCCATCGACCAGCCGCGGGCTGCATCGCCACGACCTACGAGCGACTTGTGAACACCCTGATAGACGGTGGGATTGACGTAGGGCGACACCTGGTTGCCAGGATAGGCACCCCAGAGGTGCGACAGGTGGCGGTGTGAGTTGTTCTCACGGTCCCAGTCTTCTTGCCACTCCTGCACCTGACCATACTTGCCTATCTTATAGGGCGTGAGCCGGGCTTTCAGTTCGTCTAACTGCTGTGCAAAGTCGGCATCAACTTCCAAAATTCGTGCTGCCTCTGCGGTATTCTTCAGGACATCGTAGACCATCTGGTTGTCCATGGCTACGCCACCAAAGAGTGCGCAGTTCATCTCCTTACCTTCAGAAGTGGTATATTTCTCCAGTCCGGGATGGTTTTCTGGCGAGTTGGAAGGACATACCACCATGTAGTGTGTATTGGGATCCTCTACCAAGAAGTCCTGGAAGAACTGGGCGCAGCCCTTCAGCACGGGGTAGATATCGGCCAGGTACTGCTTGTCGCCCGAGAAAAGGTACTTCTCCCACAAATGCGAGCAGAACCAGGCGTTACAAGTTGGCCATACGCCTACGGAGCCGTTGTCGACAGCACCTGTTGTGCGCCAGAGGTCGGTATTATGATGCAGCGTCCAGCCGCGTGCACCATACATCTTCTCGGCCGTCTCGGCTCCCGTCACGCTGACGTCCTTCACCATCTGCACAAAGGGGTCATGGCACTCTGCGAGATTGGCTACCTCGGCGGGCCAATAGTTCATCTCGACGTTGATGTTGGATGTGTATTTCGAATCCCAAGCAGGATACTGGCGGGCATTGGGATTCCAGATGCCTTGCAAGTTGGCCGGCTGCGTACCAGGCTGTGACGAAGAGATAAGCAGATAGCGGCCGAACTGGAAATAGTTGCTCACGAGGCCGGGATCGTTGCCGCCGGTAGAACGGAACTCTTTGATGCGCGTTTCTGTATCTTTCTGCTCCTGAGTGCTGTTGCTGCCTAAGTCGAGACTGACCCGATTGAACTGCTCCTGATACTTGGCAGTATGGTTGGCCAGTGCAGCCTCGTAGCTATCCTGCTTGTTCAGATAGTCATTCAAATAGCCCAAGGCCTTGGCTTCGGCATTGGCACTGATGTCGTCGTAGTTGACGAAATTGGTAGCCGACGAAATAATGATGGTTGCAGAAGTGGCACCGCTGACCTCAATGGTGGGTGCTTTCGGATTGCCTGCCACCAGTCCGCCTTCCATCACATTCTGTGTAGCAGTATTGGTCTGCGTACCACCATCGTTAATCACTTTGATGAAGGTGAAGCATTTTAGTTTGTTGTCTACTTTCTCCGACTGTTCTCTGGCAGGGATAAGAGATGCCTCTATCATACCATCGTCGGTAATCTTATTGATGCCCAACTTGGCCATATTGGTCTTTTGAGGAGCTGCAAAGCAAACATTAAAATCCAAGCGTCCGGCTTCGGAAGCCTCTAATCGCATAATCGTGACGTTGTCGGCCAGGGAGGTGAACACCGTGCGCGTATAGGTGACACCATTGACGAGATAGCTCGTCGTGGCAGTTGCAGTAGACAGGTCAAGCGAACGCACATAGCCCTGGGCATCTTGTGAGCCTTCGGTCTGTCCACGTTCTTCGTCGTTAAAGCGGTGACCGGGAAATCCTACGAGCAAACAGCCTGCTGCCTGATATTGGGCACCGTGGGAAGCCTGCGACATCCAGTTGGGGATGGCCAGTTTCTGTGCCGACACATAATCCTTTTTGAAAATATACTGCTGCACCTGCTGAAGCACCGATTTGGCATTGGCATTATAGTTGCGGTTGGGCGACTGTCCCCAGAACGTATCTTCGTTCAGCTGGAGCGTGTCTTTGGCAACCGAACCACTGACCATGGCGCCCAACCGACCATTGCCCAACGGCAGGGCCTCTTCCCAGTAGGTAGCAGGACGGTGGTACCACAGACGGTTATGACTATCGAGAATGGGCGACGGCACAGGACGGGTATCGCCGGTGGTAAAGGTGACGGTGATTGCCTCGGCAAGCACATTTCCGGCCAAGTCTGTCAACGAGTTGGCGGGCAACGTCAGCGTATAAGAAGTCGTCAGTTCCAATTCTCCGAAAGCAAACGACACCTTATTAATATTAATAACAGGTTCAGCGCTCCGGGTCTGTTGCGTGGTATTGTCTTTGAGCGAGGCTTTGGCACCAGCCACAGCCTGCATGCCCTCATTGAACAGCAAGACAACCTTTCCGGTAGGAAGTACAGCGGCGGCACCATCTGCCGGTGTGACGCTTTGCAGCTTCGGTGCCTGCGTATCCTCAGCAAGAATGTTGACGTACTTCAGATTATAGTTGCTGTTCTTCGTAGCCGACTGAATAAGCATGCGAACAATGAGTTGCTCTTTGTCGTCGGCCTGCAAATCGTAGTTGGCATCAACGTAAGTGTTCCAGTGTGAGCCAGAAGTGTAATCATCGAGAACGGTCCACGACTGACCACCATCGACAGAGTAGACCACACCAAACTTTGTGGCCGAACTGGAGCCGTCGCCTATAGCAAAGTTCAGTTTAATGTTTCTGAGCGACTTCGTTGGCATCTGCACCTCGAAGTACTGATTGTGCTTGCTCCCGTCGGTATAATCGGCTTTTGCCGTAAACTTGTCGATGGAGGCCGTGTTCAGGCGGAGAAAATAGCTTGGTGTAGAACCGCTCGAGGTCACCTGCCACTTGCCGTCGCTTGTGTGTACGGTCACCGAACACAGCTCGGGCATCAAGGCACACTCGTTTGGAAGGAAATAGGGCTGCAAGTTCTTCCATGCCGTGTTTGCCAACTGAGACCATCCCAGCTTATTAGGCGTGTACGTAGCGGTCGTTCCTTTTTTGTCCACATCATAGCCAGTGTCAAATACCCATTTGGCCACGGCTGTCTGCCTGGCCATCGATACTAATGAACTCAGCATCAGCAACATGGTCAAGGCCAATTTTCTCGTTTTTAAAATCTTTGTCATACGCATTTTGGGTTTTTAGAATAGTTATTTGTTTCGGCTGCAAAATTACGCAAAAGCCTCAAAAAACAAGTTCAAATAAGGGCCATGTGAGATAAAAAAGGGCGCAAAATGAAACTTAATGGGGAAAAAATGCGCAGCGTTGAGGATTTTTTAGTATTTTTGCCCCAACCAAAGACTTAGAACAATGCAAAAGTGCTTTATCTTGCTTCTGACTATATTATGGTGGTGTGTCTATCCTACTAAAGCTCAAGAAGACGTTATGTATGACGACAGGACGGGACTGTCGCACTGGATTGTGTCTGATGTCTTACAGGACCATCAAGGTTTTATCTGGATATCCACATGGAACGGCCTGAACCGCTTCGACGGCTACGCTTTCCGCCAAATAAAAAGCCAGCCTGGCGACGGCACCAACATACAGTCGGCCGTCATCCGACAGATTTATCTTGACCAAAAAGGAGACATTGTCTGTTTTACGGCCAACGATTCCTATAAATTTGATACAAAAAAATACCAACTGGTCAACTGGAGTGACAGCAGCAAACACCGCATAGCTCCAAACAGGCAACCGAAACAGCTGAAAGACCGCGAGGGCAACATCTGGCAGGTGCAGCGATATGGTATCAAGAAAAGCAGTCGCGCCGTCTATCCCGCCAAGCTGATTACAGGTACCGACGACGTTCAAGCCAGAGCCTTCATGAGAGAAGGCCAACAGCGATGGTGGCTGGCCACAAAGGAAGACGAAAGCATACGTATCTTCGAGACTGACAACCATCGTGCCAGCAATGGCAGCAACCATCGACTGATAGGCTTTCTGGGGAAAGACGGTAAGATACATGGCAACAACACACCATTCGGCTACCGAGCATACTGCATGACGCAGCTGAGCAACGGCGACATCTGGATAGGGTGTAAGCCCGGCGCACTACTGAGGCTGAGGCAACAGCCCGACGGCAACTACGACATTGAGCGCATCAAAGCCGATGGGCTCGTCTGCGACGTGGTCTACCACATGGCAGAAGACCATCGGGGAAGACTGTGGCTGGCAACCTTCGGCGGCGGCGCCATGTGCGTACCCCGGCCCGCCGACGCCAAGCCTGCCTGCATCAACTTTGCAGGCGACAAGGCTTTCGCAAACGGTAGCGAAAAGGTGCGTCGAATCATGCTGATGCATCGCAACCAAATAGTCTGTGCCACCACTGGCGGACTCGTGGTGGGCAACATCGACGAACACGACCTAACAAAAAGTTCCTTCCGCAGACTGACACGCGACGGAAAACGAGCTGAGAGCCTCTCGTGCAACGCCCTGATGGACGTCACCTGCGACAAGAAAGGGCGCATTTTCATTGCCACAGAGAACAACGGCATAGACATGACCACTTGGGAACAGCTGAACAGCCCGCAGCCAACGTTCCAACACTTCAACCAGCAGAACACCGCGCTGATGTCTGACGCCTGCTTAGCGCTCACGGTCAAGGACGATGGCAGGCTGCTTGTGGTGTGTTCCGACCAAGTGGCAGACTTCAATCCTGACGACCTGTCGGCCAACACCTACTCGCGGCGTTTCTGGAACGCATCGTGCCACTTTTCCGAAGAGCGTGCCATGCTGCTTCCCGACGGCTCTTGGCTCTTCGGACAGGAGCAGGGCGCCTTCATTGCCACCCAACATGCGCTACAGTCGCGCGGTGCTCTTCCACCATTGGTTTTCACCGAACTGTCAGTCGACGGCCATTCTGTCGACTATGGCGTTTGCCGTCAGGATACCATCACAATCGGCACCGATCAGCGCAACTTCACCATTGCTTTTGCTGCACTCGACTACACAGACAACAGCGACATACGCTACCGCTTCCACTTGGGCAATACGCCGTGGAGCCAGGCAACAAAGGAACGCACGCTCACATTTCACAACATACGACCAGGAGACTATAAGCTCACCGTGCAGTCGACCGACCGCTACGGCCGCTGGGTAGAAAACACTCGCCAGCTGGTCATTCATGTCACGCCTCACTGGTACGAAACCCTTTGGGCGCGCATCTTGGGCTGGATGCTCATGGCTGGCGTCATCACCGCTATCGTCTATTTCTTCTTCTACGTGAGACAGCTCAATAGGCAACGACGCGAACTGCTGGAAAAGTACATGGAGCTGTTAGCCGCCAAACGAAACAGGGAAGAAACGACCGAAACAGACCAACTCGGCGAATCGGTACTGACTTCTCTGCCCGACGACGACCATAAGTTCATGGAGCATGTCATGCAGTATATCGAAGAGAACCTTTCCAACAGCGATGCCAACATTCACGATATGGCTTCGGCTGCAGCTACAAGCAACAGCAACCTAAACCGCAAGTTGCGTTCGCTGATTGGCATCACGGCAGCCCAGCTGCTCATCGATGCCCGTATGCGAAAGGCCCACGACCTGCTGACGGACAAAAGCGTAAGAAAAATCAATATTGCCGATGTGGCCTATCGCTGCGGATATGCTGACCCCAAATATTTCTCGCGATGCTATAAGCAGAAACATGGTGTCACGCCTTCCGAGGAGATTGCCAGACGCAGCAATACTGATTTTTCCTAATAGTATATTTCGTTTTATTTCGGGTCGGTGAACTCCACGACCAGCGTCTGGCGGGGTTTCATCGTGAGGTCTTTCGACAGGTCGTAGTAGCGGCCTGTGGGAATGTCCTGCACACGGCCCACACCATCGAGCACCTCGGCATAGCGCTTCACGTCGAGCACGGCCTCATGGCTGGTGCCGTTGACGATGGTCATGACCGTGTTGCGGTGCCAGCGGCGGGTGATGACGTAGATGCCGTTGTGGGGAATGAACTGCGTCTGGTAGCCTCTGATGATGGTCTCGTTGCCCTGACGCCAGTGGAGCAGACGGCTCAGCCAGTTGAACATCGAGGCCTCAGCACGCGAGCGGCCTTCCTTGGTGAAGCAATTGTGCTGGTCGCCGGGGAAGCCGCCGGGGAAGTCCTTGCGCACGTGACCGTCAGTCTGTTCCTTCGTACCGTTCATCAGAATCTCTGTACCATAGTAGAGCTGCGGAATGCGGCGCACGGTGAGCAGCAGGGCCAGTGCCTGCTTCAGGGCCAGCGAGTCGCGGCCGTTGCCTAAGAAGCGGTCGGTGTCGTGGTTGTCGATGAAGGCCATGACGCTCGAGGGGTTGGGATAGAGATAGTCGTAGACGAACGAGTTGTAGAGGCGGTTCATGCCGCGCCACCAGTCGTCGGTCTCCTCGTGCTTGGCCGAGTCGAGCTTCTCCTGGAACGAGAAGTCCATGACGGTCTTCAGGTAGGAGTTCAGGTCGGAGAGCTTCGAGTCCTTCTGCCAGGCAGCGGTGTAGGCCGGCTGGGTGACCCACGTCTCGCCCACGGTGTTGAAGTTAGGATATTCCTCGTCGAGTTCCTTCATCCACTGGGCCATGGGCTCGCGGAAGGCATAGGGATAGGTGTCCATGCGGATGCCGTCGATGCCAGCCGTCTCAATCCACCAGATAGAGTTCTGGATGAGGTAGCGCATCAGGTGCGGGTTGTTCTGGTTCAGGTCGGGCATGGTCGACACGAACCAGCCTTCCTGTGTCTCGCGCTTGTCCACTTCCGAAGCGTAGGGGTCGAGCACGGGCGTCAGCTTGTAGCTGGTCTGCAGGAAACTCGTGTTGCGCGAGTCGCTGGTGCCACCCGACTCCTTGAGCCAGTCTGAGAGATTGAACCAGTCTTTCGACGGCATGTCGGCCACCCAGGGATGCTCGAAGCCGCAGTGGTTGAAAATCATGTCCATGACCACCTTCAGTCCTTTCTTATGACAGTCGTCAATGAGGCGACGATACTCGTCGTTCGTGCCAAATCGGGGGTCTACACGGTAGTAGTTGGTGCAGGCATAGCCGTGGTAGGTCGACCAGCGGTCCATGTCGGGCGAGTCGTTCTCGAGGATAGGCGTAAACCACAGGGCCGTGACGCCCAGTTCGTTGAAGTAGTCGAGGTGCTGGCGCAGACCTTCGAGGTCGCCGCCGTGGCGCAACGACGGTTCGTTGCGGTCTTCCTTGTAGGCACGCAGACCGGGCAGCTGAGCCTTGTGGTCGGGCCCCTGTGCAAAGCGGTCGGGCATGAGCAGGTAGAGCACGTCGCTGATGTCGAAGCCCTTGCGCTTGTCGCCGCTCATCTCGCGCTGCTTCAGTTGGTACTGCACGGAAAGCCTTTGACCTTTGACCTTTGACCCTTGACCTTTGACCTTTGACCCTTGACCTTTGACCTTTGACCCTTGACCTTTGACCTCAAAGTTAAGGGTCATGGTGCCCGGACGGGCGTTCTTCACGTTCATGTAGACGAGCAGATAGTTGGGCGAGTCGAGATGCACCAGACTGTCGACGACCACGCCGGGATAGTCGGTGCTGACCGTTTCGGTGTTGTTGATGCCCTTGCCATAGACCATCAGCTGCACCTGCGGATTCTTCAGGCCCACAAACCAGTCGGTGGGTTCAATGCGGTCGATGACGGTTTTCACTTTCGCTGCACTCATAGTCATTGCTGTGCTGAATAGCAAACTGAGAATCAATAGTTTCTTCATAGTCGTTAGTCGTGTATGATTAGTGCCGACTGCGGGTCGACGGTTACTTGATTGCCTTCAAACTGACTGATACCCCGGCGGCGCAGGTCGATGACGCCGTTGGCGCAGACCACGGTGTAGGCGGCCTTGGGCACACTGACCGTCTGCTGCTGCTTCGAGGCGTTGAGCACCACGATGATGTTGCGCCACGAGTCGCGCCCGGCGTAGTTCTTCAGGCGGTAGGCCACCACGCTCTTTGGGGCATCGAGAAACTCCAGGTGCTTGCGCACGAGGTCGGCATTGCCCAGACGGAAGGCGGGATGCTGACGGCGCATGCGAATGAGGTTCTGATAGTACTGGAACACCTGCGGATAGCGCGTCAGGTTCTGCCAGTCGAGATGGTTGATGCTGTCGGGCGACTCGAAAGAGTTGTGCACGCCCTTCTTGTCGCGCAGCATCTCTTCGCCGGCCAGCATGAAGGGCACGCCCTGCGAGGTGAAGACGGCCGTCTGGGCCAACAGGTCGAGACGGATAATCTCGTCGATGGCAATGCCCGGGCTGCTGGCCTTCAGGCGGTCGACGAGACACATGTCGTCGTGACAAGACACGTACGACATCATCTGCGTAGGCTCGGTGGCCCACGGCTGTTTCGAGTAGTTCACCTTGGTCATGTCGACCTGCGGATGCTGGATGCAACCGGCAATGCCAAACTTCAGGCTCTCCTCGCAGTCGGGCTTGCCAATGAGGAAGCCGCCCTTGCGGTCGTCGTCGAACGGGCCGCGCAGTGCATCGCGAATCTCGTCGGAGAAGGCGGCGATGCCCGGCATCTGCGGGATATTGGCCTTCACGCCCATGCGCTCGATAGGAATGGCACAGCCGCCGGCGCTCCAGCCCTCGCCATATACAAATATGGTGGGGTCAATCTCGTCGAGCGCACGACGTATGGCGTTCATGGTCTCAATGTCGTGCACGCCCATCAGGTCGAAGCGGAAGCCGTCGATATGGTACTCGTTGACCCAGTACTTCACGCTCTCAATCATGAAGCGGCGCATCATGGGCTTCTCCGAGGCCGTCTCGTTGCCGCAGCCAGAGCCGTTGCTGTAGGTGCCGTCGACATTCTTGCGGTAATAGTAGTCGGGATAGGTCTTCTGGAAGTTGGAGTTGTCGATGTTGTAGGTGTGGTTGTAGACCACGTCGAGAATGACGCGTATGTTGGCCTTATGCAGGGCCTGCACCATCTGCTTGAACTCGTTGATGCGCACCTCGGGACGGGCGGGGTCGGTAGAGTAAGAGCCCTCGGGCACGTTGTAGTTCACGGGGTCGTAGCCCCAGTTGTACTGCGGCACGTTCAGGCGCGACTCGTCTACCGAGCCATAGTCGTAGCTGGGCAGGATGTGCACAGCATTGACGCCCAGGGCTTTCAGGTGGCCAATGGCAAACGGTTCGGTGAGGGCAAGGAACTTGCCGGGATGCTTGGCGTCCTGACGGGCAATGGAGAAGTCGCGGTGGTGCATCTCGTAGACCACGAGGTCGGCAGGCGACTTCGTGACGGGGCGACGGTCTTTCTCCCACCCTTTCGGGTCGGTGTCGCGCAGGTCGAGCACCATGGCCTGCTTGCCGTTCATGCCTACGGCCTTGGCAAAGACGCCCGGCGTGTCGCCGTGGCCGGCATTGAAGGTATAGAACTGTCCCTTCAGGTCGCCCTTCACGGTGGCCGTCCAGAGACAGTCGCCTGTCTTTTGCATCTTCACGGTTTTCTTACCCACCTTCACGGTGCACTTGGCATCGTTGGGGGCAAAGAGTTTAAAAACGGTCTGTTCGGGCGAGTAGGTCATCTCGTCGAAGCAGAAGTCTTGCGCTTGGGTTATGGTTGTTGCCATAAAGAGCAGCGTTGTCAATACGGATTTTTTCATGTTATTGAGCTATAAGTGAAACAGCAAAGCCGCCGCCGGGAGCTTCGGTGAGCTTGAGCACATCGCCCTGTTTCACCGTGCGGCGTGTGATGGTGTAAGCCTGCGGATTGGTCTCGTAGTGGGCATCCTTGGCATCGGCATAGATGGTGCAAGCATACTTGCGGCCCTTGTCGAGGAAGTCGAGCTTGACGGTGGTCTTGTGGCCGTCCTCGTTGCACTTGCCGCCTATGAACCAGTTGTCGGTGCCCTTGGCCTTGCGGGCCACGGTGATGTAGCGTGCCGGCTCGGCCTCAAGATAGCGCGAGTCGTCCCAGTCGCAGGCCACGTCCTTGATGAACTGGAAGGCATCCATGAAGCGCTCGTAGTGCTCGGGCAGGTCGGCTGCCATCTGCAGGGGCGAATACATGGTGAGATAGAGGGCCAGCGAACCGGCAATGGTGATGCGTGCCCACGAGGGATTGTCGCTCCACTCGCTGAGCTTCGTCACGAAGATGCCGGGCGTATAGTCCATCGGGCCGCCCTGCAGACGGGTGAAGGGCAGGATGCACGTGTGGTTGGGGTTCGAACCGCCAAAAGCCTCATACTCCGTGCCGCGTGCGCTCTCGCCGCCCACCAGGTTGGGATAGGTGCGGCAAAGGCCCGTCGGACGGGTGGCCTCGTGCGAGTTGACCATGATGTGGTGCTTGGCAGCCTGCTGGATGACGTAGAGGTAGTGGTTGTTCATCGACTGCGAATAGTGGTGGTCGCCACGGGGAATGATGTCGCCCACGTAGCCCGTCTTCACGGCATCGTAGC
>CAMOTK010000035.1 GCA_946625715.1 uncultured Prevotella sp.
TCACCTACGAGCGCCGCTTCGAGGCCCACCCCGACTATCCGCAGCTGTGGGCCATCCGCAAGGCCATGCGCGAACTGCGCAGCACGCGCCGCCGCTCCGACAACTGGCACCAGAAGATGGACCGGCTGAAAGACCGCGCCACGCAACTGGAAATCAGCATCAATGCCGAACTCTTCGGCGAGGCACGCGTCGTTGCCTGCACACTCGTGGGCTCGGCCCACCGCCTGCTCGACGGCCATAAGTTCTCGACCCTCTTCATCGACGAGGCCGCACAGGCCCTCGAAGCAGCCTGCTGGATTCCCATGCGCCGCGTGGGCCGTGTGGTGCTGGCCGGCGACCACTGTCAGCTGCCGCCCACGGTGAAGAGCATTGCCGCGCTGAAGGCCGGGCTGGGCAAGACGCTCATGGAGCGCATTGTCGAGACCCATCCACGGGCCGTGACGCTGCTGAAGGTGCAGTATCGCATGAACGAGGAGATTATGCGCTTCTCGAGCGACTGGTTCTATGGCGGCATGGTCGAGAGTGCGCCCGAGGTGAAGTATCGCAGCATACTCGACCTCGACGTGCCGATGGAATGGGTGACGCCTGAAGAGACTGCGGCCGAAAGCACCACGGGCGTGTCGCGACTGAACGAGCACGAGGCCGAGCAAACGCTGCAGGTGTTGCAGCAATACTTCGAGCGCATAGGCAAGCAGCGCATACTCGACGAGCGCATCGACGTGGCCATCATCTCGCCCTATCGCGCACAGGTGCAGCTGTTGCGCCGACTCATTCGCAAGCGCGAGTTCTTCAAGCCCTTCCGCACGCTCATCTCCGTCAACACGGTCGACGGCTTCCAAGGCCAGGAGCGCGACGTGGTGGTCATCTCGCTCGTACGCGCCAACGACGACGGTCAGATAGGTTTCTTGCGCGACCTGCGCCGCATGAACGTTGCCATCACACGGGCTCGCATGAAGCTCATCATCCTGGGCGACCGCCACACCATGGCGCGCCACCCCTTCTACCGAAAACTTTGGGAATATATTCAGGCCCTCAGGCTTGGACTCGCAGAGTGAGCGATTCGGCATCGAAACGGATGTCGCCACGCTCAACGAAACGGGCCAGCACGCCACGGTCGGCCAGCTGGCGCGGCGTGCCCACGCTCAGTCCGTGCTGCCGCTCCATCAGCCAGAGGCAGTCGGCCGTCTGCAGGGCCAGCTCCAGGTCGTGAGTCGAGAGGAATATCACTTTCTGTTGCTCGCGGGCAATGCGCCGCAACAGCAACAGCGTCTCTACCTTACTGGGAAAATCGAGAAAGGCCGTTGGCTCGTCAAGGAAGATGATGGGCGTCTGCTGAGCCAGCGCCTTGGCTATCATGACCTTCTGGCGCTCGCCGTCGCTCAGCGTGGTCACCATGCGCTCGGCCAGCTGGTCGATGCCCACCTGCCGGATGGCTTCCTCGGCTATGCGGCGGTCGTCGGCATCGAGTGCCCCCCAGAAGCCGGTATAGGGCGAACGGCCCAGCGACACCAGCTCGCGCACCGTCATGTTCTGTATGTTGGGCCGCTCGGTGAGCACCACGCCCACGGTCTGCGCCAGCTGCCGGTCGGTGTAGTCGGCCAGTTCGCGTCCGCCAATGCTGATGCTGCCGCCCAACTTCGGCTGGAAGGCCGACAGCGTGCGCAGCAGCGTCGACTTGCCCACGCCGTTCTCGCCCAACAGGCAGGTCAGCCGGCCGGCACAGATGGTGGCATCGATGCCGCTGGCCACCACATGCGTTTCGCGCCTGGTGGTGTAGCCTATGCTCAGGTTTTCAAGGACAACAGTAGGAGTTTCCGACATAATGATGGTGTAATTTTAATGCAAAAGTATGGAAAAAATGGTAGAAGGGGCTAAACAAAGCGAAAAATCTTCGGCAGCCGTTTGGATTTTAAAATATTTTTAGTAAATTTGTCCCGATTTTGCATTAACTAATCGCTGAAACATTTAATCACTAACTATTAAAATATTAAAAAACCAAAAAGTATGAAGGACGCAATGAGACTATTGTGCAAATTATGTCTCTTAGTCTTGTTTGTGTTTGCCCCCCCCAAGGCGCTGGCACAAAACATCGCTAAAGGACAAGTATTCGATTCGACCAATGAGCCCATCATCGGTGCCACGGTCGTGGAGAAAGGAAACACCCGCAACGCTACGGTGACCGACATCGACGGCAACTTCAACCTGAAGCTGCAGAAGTCGAAGACCATCGTCATCTCCTATGTGGGCATGGTCACTCAGGAAGTGCAGGCTTCGCAGAACATGACGGTTGTCATGAAAGACGATGCCGCACTGGTCGATGAAATCGTGGTCGTGGGCTATACCAGCCGCGCACGTAAGGACCTGACCGGTTCGGTGGGCTCCATCAGCGGAGCCAAGCTGGCCTCTGTGCCTGTGGCTTCGGCCGGCGAGGCACTGCAAGGTAAGATTGCCGGTGTGCAGGTGTCGACTGTCGACGGTGCACCTGGTGCCGACATTAATATTAAGGTACGCGGTGGCTCGGCTCTCGGACAGAGCAACCAGCCGCTCTTCATTGTCGACGGTTTCCAGGCCGACAACATCAACGACATTCCCCCTACCGACATTCAGTCTATCGACGTCCTGAAGGACGCATCGCTCACAGCCATCTACGGTGCACGTGGTGGTAACGGCGTTGTGGTGGTCACCACCAAGTCGGCTCAGGCCGGCAAGATTAAGGTGGAGTTCAATGCCTATGCACAGGCCAACCGACTGGCCGGCAAGCAGAAGATGCTCAACGCTTTCGAGTTCGTGAAGCTGCAGCTGGACTACGCCCACAACAACACTGGCCGCACCAACACCTTCCGCAGCAACTGGGGCAACCCGCAGGACATCGACATCTATCGCACCACCGACTCGCACGACTGGCAGGACGAGCTCATGGGCCGCACGCCCATCACGCAGATGTACAACGCCACCGTCACGGGCGGTAACGAGAAGCTGCGCTTCAGCACATCGCTCACCCACCACCGCCAGCCGGGTCTGATTAAGGGCACGGGCGTCAACCGCACCAACCTGATTACCAAGATTATGGCCCAGCTCAGCGACCGCGTGCGTCTGACCATCAATCCGCGTCTGACCTATCGTAACGATGAGGGCGCCGGCGCCGACGGCATTGGCACCGACGGTATTGTGGGCATCCTGCGCTGGAAGCCCACCAACGGCATCCGCCAGTTCACCACCAACCCCTACATCCTCAACGAAAGCACTGAGGACGAATGGCGACTGGTGACCCCCATGGACGACATCGACCAGCACTACCAGAACAAGAACTCCTGGAACTTCACCAACCAGGCTTCGCTGCAGTGGGAAATCATCGACGGTCTGACGTTTAAGACCGACTTCGCACAGTCGTGGATGTTCAGCGACCAGAACAAGTTCTATGGTTCGCTTTCCAGCGAGGCTGCCGAGACCGGCTTCGACCGCCATCCCTTCGGCACCATCGAGCAGGTGAAGCGCTCGAAGTACACGTGGACCAACACGCTGAACTACAACTTCTCGGTCAAGGACGACCACAACTTCTCGTTCCTCCTCGGCCACGAAATGTTCCACGACCAGAGGACCACAACCCTACAGGGTTCGCGCCTCTTCAGCGACGCCTTCGACCTGGAGCCCGAGAAGGTCTTCAAGAACATGGGACAGGGCACGCCCTATCTCAGCTCGTCGTCGCAGAACACCCCCAACCGCATGCTCTCGTTCTTCGGACAGGCCAACTACAACTACAAGCACCGCTACCTCATTTCGGCCACGATGCGTGCCGACGGTAGCACCAAGTTTGCTCCCGGCCACCAGTGGGGTTACTTCCCCTCAATCTCCGGTGCATGGGTAATCAGCGAGGAGCCTTGGTTCAACAAGAACGTCGTCAGCCAACTGAAGATTCGCGCTGCCTACGGTCTGGCCGGTAACAACGACATCGGCGACGACCGCTGGCGCTATGAGTACAGCATCGAGTCGAAGGGCGGTCCCAGCTGGGGCGAAGGCACCGTCGACGGCGAGAAGTACTACACCGCAGGCAAGAACTTCCCCAACGAGGAAATCAAGTGGGAGACCGACATCAAGCGTTCGCTGGCCATCGACCTCGGACTCTTCAAGGACCGCATCACCATCACTCCGGAAATCTACTGGAACACGGTGAAGGATTTGCTCTACACCTCTTATATTCCTACCACATCAGGCTACAGCGAGCAGACCCGCAACGTTGGTCAGGTGACCAACAAGGGTATTGAACTCTCTGTCAACGCTACCATCATCCAGAAGAAAGACTTCGACCTGAGCGCCAACTTCAACCTGGGCTTCAACAAGACCAAGGTCGACAAGCTCAATGGCGACGATACCCGCATCGAGACCACCAGCAACCGCTGGAAGTCTTCGCTCAACGACTATCGTCTCGAAGTGGGCAGCGAGGTAGGCCTCATCTACGGTTTCGTCTACGACGGCATCTATACTTTCAGCGACTTCCAGCGCACCACGACCAACAACTATGAGGCTATTCCGCAAGTGCTCGATGCCGATGGCAACTATGTCTCGGGCACCGTCACCGGCCTCTATGGCACTGAGCCGGGCGCACCGAAGTTCAAGGACCTGAGCGGCCCCAACGGCAAGCCCGACGGCAAGATTGACGAGTACGACCGCACCGTCATCGGTAACACCAACCCCCGCTTGCAGGGCGGCTTCGGCTTCAGCGGCAACTGGAAGAACTTCGACTTCAACGCCAACTTCGTCTACTTCCTCAACTTCGACGTGCTCAACGCTACGGCCTACAACCTCTCGTCGCACATCGGCGCATCGGAGAACCAGCCGAAGAACGTGCTTGCAGCCTTCGACTACGACCACCGTTGGACCTACTATGGCGACATCTACCAGACCGATGCCAACGGCAACCGCACACTCTACTATCGCAACGAGCTCCTCGTGGGCAACAGCAACTTCGGCGACTATGTGGCTGAGTACGAGCGCATCAACGCCGGCAAGACGCTGTGGAATCCCAACATGATTACTTCGCGCTACACCCACTCCTACTTCGTGGAAGACGGTTCGTTCCTGCGCCTGCAGAACGTCACCGTGGGCTACACCCTGCCCAAGAAGCTTACCAAGAAGTGGGGCATCGAACGCCTGCGCTTCTACTTCACAGGCTCAAACCTCTTCTGCATTACAGGCTACAGCGGCTACGACCCCGAAGTGGACATCCAGAACGGTCTGACGCCGAGTGTCGACTACAACCGCTATCCGCGCAGCCGCAGCTATCTGCTCGGTGTTAATTTGTCGTTCTAACCCCAAAAAGACTACACAGATATGAAAAAGAAAAATATATTTTTAGTAGCGCTGGCACTCTTAGGACTCACGTCGTGCAACGACTATCTCGACGTCGACTCGCCCTCGAAGTTCTCGCAAGACTTCATCTTCAGCGATGTCGATGAGGCCAGCAGCATGCTCAACGGCGTCTATCAGGCACTGTGCAACAACAATACCTACGGCCACGGCATGTACACCACCTTCGGCCTGAACAGCGACGTGGAGTGGACACCTGCCAGCAACGAGACTCAGGTAGCATCGCACAACGAGTATAAAGCCTTCGACTGCGAGGCCGACGCCAGCAACCTGCTCTCCATGTGGAACGCAGCCTATGCCACCATCGAGCGCGCCAACGACTTCATCCACGGTGCCGAGCGCAGCAAGATTGTGGAAGACCTGTCGGAAACCAACGCCGACAAGCGTGCCCAGATGCTCCAGATGATTGGCGAGGCCAAGTGCCTGCGCGCCATGAACTATTTCGACATGACCATCCTCATGGGCGACATTCCCTTCTCGCTTATTCGTGCCTACGATGCCGACAATCTGGTCTTCCCCATTGTCGACCGCGACGAGATTCAGCGCCAGCTCATCGAAGACCTGAAGAGCGCTGCCGAGAACATGAAGTCGTCGAAGGACATGAAGACCGTTGAGCGTCCCACCAAGGAGTTTGCCTGGGCCCTCATCGCACGCATAGCCCTCTTCCGCGGCGGCTACTCGCTGCGCCACGGCGACAGCACCACCGAGCTGGGCGAAATGAAGCGTCCCAGCGACTGGAAGGACTACATCGCCATTGCCCGCGAATACAGCAAGAAGGTCATCGACGAGCAGACCCATAAGCTCACGAAGAACTGGTTCGACGTGTTCATCGACGAGTGCAACTACGTGGTCAACTACAACGACGACCCCATCTTCGAGATTCCCTTCACCATCAACGTTTCTGGCGACTGGGGCTACCGCACCGGTATTGCCTACAACCTGACCTCGACCATTGGCGAGACCTGGGGCAAGACCCGTGGCACCGACATCCGTCTGAACGCCTTCCATCGCTACACCTACGACCGCGACGACCTGCGCCTCAATGCCATCGGCTACTGGACCTACGAGAACCGTACGCCAACGCTGATGCGCAACCAGCGCTACAACACCTCGCTGAAGTGGTCGAAGCTGTGGGACAAGAGCGCCCGCATGAGCGTCGACGCTGAGGGCGGCACAGGCATCAACTTCCCCTACATGCGCTATGCCGATGTGCTCCTGATGTTTGCTGAGGCAGAAAACGAGCTCAACGGTCCTACCGACCTGGCCAAGGACGCCCTGAAGCAGGTGCGCGAGCGTGCCTTCCGCGGCACGGCCAACATCGGCACCACCGTCGATGCCTACTGCAACGAGACCGACAAGGACGCCTTCTTCAAGAAGATTCAGAACGAGCGTGCATGGGAGTTTGCCGGAGAAGGCACCCGCTGGCGCGACCTCGTGCGCTGGAACATCTACAACCAGGTCATCTACAAGCAGTTCTGGCTCTACTACGGTGTGGCCACACAGGACGACAACCTGGCTCCCGACTACTGGAAGTATCCGAAGGACATCATCTACAAGACCGTGCGTGCCAACGACCCGATGGCCGACCCCAACTTCCCCAACAAGTCGCTCGGCCAAATCGTGTTCTACAAGAACGACACCTACGGCTACGACAACAAGTGGAGCAGCATGAGAGACTATGAGAGCAAGGAAGACGGCACTGGCGAGCGCGACATCATGAACGCCGAAATCGAAGCCACCGGCAGCGGCTGGACCCGCGCCCTTACCTCTTGGTTCACCTGGGAGACCAGCGACGGTCTGCCTCAGCCCGACTGCCGTCTGTCGGTACGTGGCTACATCTACACCGACGAGAGTGGCAACCTCTATCCCGCAGGCATGCCCCAGTACAACAACGACGACGTGCTCAACCGTCTGCCCGTGCTGCGCTACATCCTGCCCATTCCGCGCGATGCCATCAGCCGAAGCAATGGCACCTACAAAAACTATTATGGCTACTAATTATAAAAATACTGAAACAGCATGAAAAAATATAGTTTATTCCTCATGGCATTGCTGGCCGTCTCGGCCCTGACCGTGACGAGCTGTTCCGACAAAGACGACTTCGAGTCAGACGGCTACAACTCCGACCGCCTGTTCATGCCTATGTTCCGCCTGGTACAGAACACTGGTACCAGCACGCTGGAAGACCCCGTTGGCTGCGGTGCTGCCTATCTCTTCGAGAATGCACCCAGCAACCGTAAGAACGACATTTGGCTCAACTGGTACGAAGTAGACGGCGCCAGCGGCTACCAGCTGCAGTGCTGCGCACGTGCCGGCGGCTGGGACGACCCCAACAACATTGTGCTCGACATTGAGCTGCCGGCCGGTACGCACAGCTACCTGCACGAAGACCTGGCCTACAATCAGGGCTACTACTATGCCATCCGTGCCCTCTCGCCAAAGGGCGAGGCCTACCACTCCAAGTGGTACGGCAAGGGTGCCGGCGGCAACGACCTGCGCCACCCTGAAGACATGAGCCGCGACCGCAACAGCAGCGACCAGCTGGTGAAGGACGCCCTCATGACCGGCGAGCGCTATGCCTATCCCGACCTGTTCTGGATTTCCGATGTGACCGAAAACTCGCTGAAGGTCTACTTCAACCGCGACATTGAGAACGTGGAGCAGGCCAAGAAGGACTATGCCAACTTCCTGAAGTTCGGCGGCGAAATCGACGAGGCCAAAAAGGTGTGGGTGTTCGACGAGATTGTGGTAGAGCCCACCACCGACAACCCCGGTCTGGAGACCATGAAGCACAAGATGGAGCAGGCCGACTTCGACCGCGGCTATGTGGAGTTCACCGGTCTGGTGTCGAACGCCTCCTATCTGATTCAGGGCATGAACAACCACGTGGCCCGCTACTACGACCGCGACTACGGCAAGATTACGGCCCGTATGCACGGCCAGAAGGGTGAGCCCTTCCTCGTGCGCACCGACCTGGCGCCCACCGACGGCGACTCGCTCTTCGTCACGCAGTACATTCCCGAACTGAAGGGACAGTACACCCGTCTCGACACCGTGCTCATCAACTACATGTCGGACAACACGATGGCCGAGGGCCAGATTTTCTATCTCGAAGGCGGCAAGACCTACTACATCAACTCTACCGTGTCTATCACCAAGGGCTTCACCCTCGAGACCGACCCCGCCACGCTGTCGAAGGGCCGCGCCGTTGTGTTGCTCGGCCTGGGCTACACCTCTGAGGCCAAGACCGAGTACAAGGCCGTCAACTTCAACCTGAGCCGTCCGTCGGGCAACGCCTCAGAGAACGGCATGCAGTTCACCATCGACGACGTGAAGTTCAACAACATCAACTTCACCATGATGGGCTGGACCAACCACTTGGACAAGAACTCGAAGGTGGATGGCAACTCGAAGATGAGCATCAACGGCAACTACTTCATCAACATGGACTCGAAGGGCCTCTCGTTCTCGCTCAACGAGCTGGGCATCACCAACTGCACGTTCAGCGGCCAGGTGCGCGGCTTCATCCGCTTCCAGGGCTCCAACCGCCAAATCATCAGCCGCATCAACTGCGACAACTGCGTGTTCTACGACTGCGGTCTGTATGCCGACAACGGCGAGGGCTATGCCTGGTTCGACGGTCCGGGTAACAACAAGAACTCGAACTTCTTCCAGGACCTGAGGTTCACCAACAACACCATCATCGACTCGCCGCGCCGTGCCCTGGTCAAGGAAGCCGGCGACCTGTCGTGGCCTCGCAGTACGAAGTGGAACATCACCATCGAGAACAACACGTTCGTGAACTTCAACACCCGCAACACCCACAACACCCGCGGTTGCATCTTCGAGACCAACTATGCACCGGCCGGCAGCTCGTTCACGGTGAAGAAGAACCTCTTCATCTGGACCCGCAAGGGCGACAAGGACGACCGTGCCTTCAACATGAAGGGCATGACCTGCACCACGAGCAGCATGAAGTACGACTTTGCCGACAACTACTCGACCTACATCCCTGCCTGGGGCACGCACCCCGCTTCCGACGTGAAGAACTCCGACGTGCTCGACCACATGTTCACCAACAAGGCCTTCTACGACGGCAACAACGGTGCCGGTCGCGACGACGGTGAGATGAACGCCAGCGGCATGGCCGAGCTCCACATCAAGTTTGGCGACAACATCAACGGCAAGGACGACATGGTCGTTGAGCCCGATGCCGTGGGCTATCAGCTCAAGGCCGAAGAGCTCTGCAAGAACCCGCAGCCGCTCGACGTGAACGGCACGAAGAACATGAACCGCCACAACATCGACGGCTTCTACTACAACATGAGCGACCCACGAGTGGCCAACCACCCGATTGTCAAGAAGAAGATTGGCGACCAGCGCTGGGCCACCGGCAAGGCTTGGAAGTAGTTTCTGCCTGACATTCCTTTCATAAAAAGCGCCACGCACCAACCAAGTGCGTGGCGCTTTTCTTTTGTGGTGTCAGAAAAAAATTGTACCTTTGCCCACAGAAAACTTAAAACCGTACAACTATATGAAAGCAAAACTCTTATTATTGACTCTGCTCATGGCCACAACAGCCATGGGCCAACAGCACCGTGAGATACTGCTGCGCGACGGCTGGCAGTTCTCTCACGACAAGCAGACGTGGCAAAACGTCACCGTGCCCCACGACTGGGCCATCGCCGGCCCGTTCGACAAGAAGTGGGACCTGCAGCGCGTGGCCATCACGCAGAACGGCGAAACCGAGGCCAGCGAGAAGAGCGGCCGCTCGGGCTCGCTGCCCTGGATAGGACAGGGCTACTACAAGCGCACCATCGACGTGCCTGCCGAGTATGTGGGCCAGCACGTGGCGCTCGTGTTCGACGGAGCCATGGCCGAGGCGCGCGTCAGCGTCAACGGCCATGAGGTGGCCTACTGGCCCTACGGCTACAACACGTTCCGTGCCAACCTGAGCGACTACGTCCATGCCGGCGAGAACCTTGTAGAGGTGAGCCTGCAGAACGTCGAGGAGAGCTCGCGCTGGTATCCCGGCGCCGGCATCTACCGCCCCGTGACGCTCGCCATGATGCGCAATGAGCGCATCGACCCCTGGCAGACCTTCTACCGCACCGACAGCATTGCCCGAGGCGTGGCCTACGTCAGTGCCACGGTGGGCTGCAAGGTGCCCGCCGGGCTGAAGGGCTTGGCCGTCGAGGTGATTCTGCGCAACCACAAGGGCAACATCGTGGCCGGCAGCCATGGCGCGCTGAAGGCCGACGGCACCGTCAGTTGCCAGTTTGAGGTGAAGAAGGCGCAGCTCTGGTCGCCCGAGACACCATTTTTATATAAAGCCACCGCCACGCTCATGCAATACGGTCGCACGCTCGACCAGTCGACGCAGACCATCGGCCTGCGCACCGTTGAGGTGAAGAAGGGCAGCGGCTTCATGCTCAACGGCGAGCCCCTGAAGCTGAAGGGCGTCTGCCTGCACCACGACCTGGGCCCCATCGGTGCCGCCGTCAACCAGGCCGCCCTCGTGCGCCAGATAAAGATGATGAAGGAGATGGGCTGCAACGCCATTCGCACCGCCCACAACATGCCCTCGCAACTGCAGATGCACCTGTGCGACTCGCTGGGCATGATGGTCATGGCCGAGTCGTTCGACATGTGGCGGTATGCCAAGTGCAAGAACGGCTACGCACGCTTCTTCGACGACTGGGCCGACCGCGACATTGAGCGCCTCGTCGTGGCCCACCGCAACCACCCGAGCATCGTCATGTGGAGCATCGGCAACGAGATTCCCGAGCAGGGCATGGAAGGCGGTCGCGAGATAGCCCAGCGCCTGCAGGACATCTGCCACCGACTCGACCCCACGCGCCCCGTCACTCAGGGCATGGACCGCATCGACGACGCCATCCGCACCGGCTTTGCACAGATTATGGACATCCCTGGCATGAACTACCGCGTGCACAAATACGTGCAGGCCATACGCCAACTGCCACAAGGCTATCTGCTGGGCAGCGAGACCGCCTCGACAGTGTCGTCGCGCGGCGTCTACAAGTTCCCCGTCGAGCCCGACGACAACTCGCGCTTCTCCTCGTGGACCAAAGACTACGACCCCAACGCCATCAAGACGGCCGACGGCCAGTGCTCGGGCTACGACGTAGAGTACTGCCCCTGGTCGAACCTGCCCGACGACGACTGGGCCATGCAAGACGACTATCCCTGGCTCATGGGCGAGTTCGTCTGGACCGGCTACGACTATCTCGGCGAGCCCTCGCCCTACGATGAGTACTGGCCCTCGCGCTCCAGCTACTTCGGCATCTGCGACCTCGCCGGACTGCCCAAGGACCGCTACTACCTCTACCGCTCGAAGTGGAACACCGAGAAGCACACCATCCACCTGCTGCCCCACTGGTCGTGGGGACGCGCCCTGAAGCAGCGCCGCGGCCAGCATGCTGCCGCCACGCCCTTCAACCGCGTAGGCCAGGTGACGCCCGTCTACTGCTACACCGACTATCCCGAGGGCGAGCTCTTCCTAAACGGCAAGAGCCAGGGCCGCATCAAGAAGAACCCCAAGAGCCGTCTCGACCGCTACCGCCTGCGCTGGAACGACGTGCGCTATGAGCCGGGCACACTGCGCGTCGTGGTCTACGATGCCGACGGCCGCGAGGCTGGCAGCCAGGAGCTGCAGACTGCCGACAAGCCCGCACGGCTGAAGCTCGACGTCTGGACACAGAACGCCGGCAGCAAGCTGCGTGCCGACGGCGACGACCTTGCCTTCGTCACCGTGTCGCTCACCGACGAGCACGGCACCCTCATCCCCTATGCCGCCGACCAGCTGCAGTTCTCCGTCAGCGGCGCCGGCAGCTACCGTGCCGCCTGCAATGGCGACGCCACCAGCCTCGAGTCGTTCTGCCAGCCCACCATGCGCCTCTTCAACGGTCAGCT
>CAMOTK010000036.1 GCA_946625715.1 uncultured Prevotella sp.
TGATGATGTGGCGGTTGGGACCCGTCACGCCGAAGGCGTCGAGTATCTGGTCGCACACGGCCTCGTTGTTGCGCAGTTGGAAGTAGTAGCCTTTCTCTTCTTTGTAGGTCTCCTTGTCGGTGAGGAAGTAGCGCTCGAAGGTAGCCATCTTCGACTTGTCGAACAGGGGCGAGTCTTTGCCGCACCAGAGATAGAGGAAGTAGTCGCGTGCATATTCCTTCAACTGCTGTTCGGTGTCGCTCTCGAAGGCGGCGCGAATGAGCTGGCCCGTCTGCTCCATCAGCTGGCGGCCGCTGTATTCTTGGCCGTAGATGTTCACGGCCTTCAGCGACCCGTCCGCATTGAGCGGTATGCTGGCGTGGTAGAGCAGGTTCTGGTTGCAGATGTTGTACATGCAGCCGTGGGAGAGAATGGTGTGGATGTGGCGGCGCAGCTTCTCGGATACGCGGAACGAGTGGTGCAGCTTCTTCATCAGGTCGGCTTCCTCGGGCGTCAGTTCGTCGGGGTGCTGCGGGTCGATAGTGGGGAAGGAGCACGACGTCATCTCGTAGTCCTTACCATCGATGGTGTACACGCCGCGGGCTTGGTCGATGCCGCCTAGCATGCAGCGGTCTTCCATCTGCCACTCCTTGCGGCGGCGGAAGATGGCGGCCTCTTCCTTGAACTGGATGATGCTGATGGCTTTGTGCATCTTGGCCGTCAGTTGCAGTGTCTTCTCGTCGAGCGTGGCATTCTTCAGCAGCTTGGGCACAAACTCGGTGCATGGGTCGTCGCCGTAGGTTTCGAGGGCAAAGGTGGCCAGTGGCACAAGGTTGATGCCGTAGCCCTCTTCGAGCGTGGCCAGATTGGCGTAGCGCAGCGAGAGGCGCAGCACGTTGCAGATGCAGGCATCATTGCCGGCAGCAGCACCCATCCACAGAATGTCGTGGTTGCCCCACTGGATGTCCCACGATTCGTAGCGCTCGAGCACATCCATGATTTTGTGGGCACCAGGGCCGCGGTCGTAGATGTCGCCCAGAATGTGGAGCTGGTCGATGGCCAGTCGCTGGATGACGTTGCACAGCGCAATGATGAACGCATCGGCACGGCCCGTAGAGATAATCGTGTCGACGATGACGTTCACGTAGGCTGCCTTGTTCTGGTCTTCCGTGCGCTCGTGGAGCAGTTCTTCAATCACATAGGCAAAGTCTTTGGGCAGACATTTGCGCACCTTCGAGCGCGTGTACTTGCTCGATACGTCGCGGCATACGAGCACCAGTTGGTGGATAGTGATGTGGTACCAGTCGTCGATGTCTTGCTCTACGGCCTTCACCAGCTCAATCTTCTTTTCGGGGTAGTAGATGAGCGTGCAGAGTTCCTTCTTCTCCGACTCGCGCACGGCGTTGCCGAAAATCTCGTTCACCTTGCGCTTGATGTTACCCGAGGCATTCTTCAGCACGTGTTCAAAGGCCTCGTTCTCACCGTGAATATCGGCCAGGAAGTGTTCGGTACCCTTGGGCAGGTTGAGTATGGCCTCAAGGTTCATAATCTCTGTGGCTGCCGCTGCCACCGTGGGAAAGGAGTGCGACAGCAGGTATAGGTATCGTTCATCTAATTTCATATAGCGAGATGGTTTGTAATCGTTCTAATGATGTTGTCGGTCTCTTTGTCGTCGAGAGCGGGTAGGGGCATGAAGCCTTCTTCAAGCAGGGTCAGGCGGGCCAGCACTTGCATGAGCCGCTGTCCCCACTTCAACTGCTTGCGCTGACGCAGAATGTCTACGAAGTTGTCGTCGTTGAAGTCGGTCTTGCGCAGCAGCACGTGCAGGGCGCACAGTCGATTGAGCGTGGGTGCGTGGTGAAGGTCGCCGAGCAGTGTCTCCAGGTCGGTCGACGGCTCCACTGGCTCATAGTCGTCAGGCAGGTAGGTGGCTATTGTCGTAGCGTCGATAGGCGGTGGGTTCAGTCCCATCACCTTCTTGCCCAGTTCTATCAAATAGTCCACTTGCTCGTAGTGGGCAAAGATGGCTATCTGTTGCCAGTCGGGCTCGGCAGGCACGTCGTCGGTAATCCAGCGGCTGTCGTCGGTGATGCCCGCCTTCAAGAGAATGGCCACCATGCGGCGCGTGTCGTCGTTCATGAGTGCCCACACGTTGGAGTCCATCACCTTTCGGTAGATGGCATTCAGACGGGCCACTGCCTCTTCCGGGCTTACGGTCTGCGTGATGAGCGGGTTGGGCACCACTTCTACGCGTGGGTTCCAGCCCTGCGTCAGCAGGTTGTCGTACTCCATCTTGCCCTGAGCCACTACGGCATAACATTCGCCCACGAAATGGCGCTGCCCGGTGAGCATCTGCTTGATGCGCTCTTCCTGCATAATCCAGGGTTGCAGCTGTCCGTGGGGCGAGAGCACGATGCGGACGCCAAAGCGACGGGCCTCGGTGATGAGCCCCTTGTGCCAGCAGCCATGCAGGTGCACAATGTCGGGATGCTCTTCGCTGAGCGTCTCTTGGCCCATCAGCTGGGCAAGCATCTCGACATACTGCGCCGTAGGCTTCTCGTCTTTGGGGTAGATGTGGCGTATTCGTGGCTTCATAGTCGTCGTGTTTTTAGGGTTATCGCCTGATGTAGTTGTAGCGGTCGGCCTTTTTGTGGGCAATGGTGAATCGCAGGTTCTGCCAAGCCACGCGCAGTTCGTAGAAGGGCAGTTTCAACAGGCTGATGTGTTCGTCGAAGGCCTTGGCCGCACGGTTGGCAAAGAAGATGCGCAAACCGAGCGTGAGCAGTAGGCATACGCCGGCGATGGCCGCCAACTGCCAGCGTTGGGTGGTGAGCGCAAACGCCAATGCAGCCAGCTGCACGAGGTAGCCCAAGTGGCAGCAGAGCGTGTCGATGTGATAGAGCAGTCGGTGACCAAACGTATGCTTCAGATGATGGCGTGTTTCGGCAAACTGCAGATGTGCCTCGCGCCACGTTTTCTCATCGGGGTCGTCTTGTATCATCCGGCCTTGGGTCTCCGTCATCGTTGTCACACGGCTGTGGCGCCTGCACTCGTTCACCAAATAGTCGTATTCGCCACGCAGGTAAGTGAGGTTGTTCTGGAAACCGTTGTTGGCCAGGAACACCTCCTTGCGAATGGCCAGGTTCTGGCCCTCATAGCGGTAGGGCGACCTCATGAGGTAGCAGTTGGTTCGCAGTCGCTCAAATCGGCGATACTGGTCGGCAGCGCTCGTTAGGCCAGTATAGCCGCACACCACATCGGCGTGCTCGCAGTAGCGGGCAAGCGTTGTCAGCCAGTCGTTGCCAGTAGGCTCGCAGTCGATGCCGGTAAACACCAGCCATTCGTACTTGGCCGCCTTCACGCCTACGGTGAGCGCCAGTTTCGTGCGGCTCAGATAGTGGCTTTCTTTCGGAATGAAGGTGGTGTAGAGGTTGGGGTATTGGGCCTTCAGGGCGCTCAGCACGTCGTTGGTGTTGTCCGACGAGCTGTCGTCGACCACGATGACTTCGAAGTCGGGATAGTCTTGTTGTAGAAAGAGAGGCAGGCGGCGTGCTAAGAGCTCGGCCTGTTCGCACACACTCATCACAATAGAGAAGCGCACCGGACTGTCGGGAGTCCCTTGCATCTCGATGATTTTAGGCCTTCGGAAGAAGGCGCTACATAGTGATGTGACTACGGCTATGAACAGTAGTATGCCGCCTACGATTAATGTCTGTGTCTCAATGAGCATGATTCGGGTTAGAAATCGTCACTTATATAGCCTTCGGGCAAACGGCGGCAGTTGTACTGCGACGCCATGATTTCGCCGTAGGCCCCTGCTGAGCGAATGGCCATCAGGTCGCCACGATGGGCGCGGTTGAGGTCGACTTGTTTCGAGAACACGTCGCTCGACTCGCAGATGGGGCCCACCACGTCGTACACGTCGTTGGGCTCTTCGCTCGACAGGTTTTCTATTTTATGGTATGCTTGGTACAGGGCTGGCCGAATGAGGTCGGTCATGCCTGCGTCGACGATGGCAAACTTCTTCGAGGCACCCTCTTTTATATATAAGGTACGCGTAATGAGCGAACCGCATGGGGCCACCACCGCACGTCCTAACTCGAAGTGCAACAGCTGGCCGGGGCGCAGCTTCAGTTGCTTGGCAAACGTGTCGAAGTAGGCCTTGAAGTCGGCCATCGGCACGCGGTTGGGGTGCTGGTAGTCGATGCCTAAGCCGCCACCCACGTTGATGTTGTCTACGCGGATGTGGTGACGCTCCAACTGGTCTTGCAGGTCGTTCACGCGGTTGCACAGCGCCTGGAAGTCGCCCATGTCGAGTATCTGCGAACCAATGTGGAAGTGCAGGCCCACGAAACTGACGTTGGTCAACTCATGGGCACGCTCTATGACCGTCTCCATATCGCGCATGGCAATGCCAAACTTGTTTTCGGCCAAGCCAGTGGTGATGTTGGCGTGGGTATGTGCGCCTACGTCGGGATTGATGCGGAAAGCCACACGTGCCGTCTTGCCGCGGGCAGCGGCCAGCTCGTTGATGACCTCAAGCTCGGGCAGGCTCTCTACGTTGAAGCAGAAAATGTCGTTCGCAAGACCCAACTCTATCTCCCAGTCGCTCTTGCCCACGCCTGCGAAGACAATCTTGTCGCTGGGGAAACCGGCCTTGATGGCGGCTTCTATCTCACCACCGCTCACGCAGTCGGCACCCAAGCCTGCCTGGCGTATGATGCGCAGCAGCTTGGGGTTAGCGTTGGCTTTCACGGCATAGTGCACGCAGAAGCCTTCGTGCCGTCCTGCCTCGCGATTGATGGTTTGCAGCGTCTCGCGTAGCAGCTCTGTATCGTAGTAGTAGAAGGGCGTGCGTAGCTGCGCGAACTTCTCTACAGGGAATTTGCCTTTCATCGTCTATCTATTTGTGCTGTGTTGTGTTTGTGGGCTATTCTTTGAAAAGATGGTCGCTCAGGCTCTGCAGCGCGCGCTTCTTGTCCTCTTCCTTGATGAGGAACGAGATGTTGTAGTTCGAGCCGCCGTAGCTAATCATGCGCACGGGAATGTTCTTCAGCGCATCGAGCACGCGGGTCTCGAAGCCGATGTTCGACCAGTCGAGGTCGCCCACGACGCACACCACGCACATGCCTGTGTCGACGGTCACGGTGCCATACTTCTTCAGCTCGTCGACAATCTCACCCAGATGGGCCGAGTTGTCGATACTCATGCTGACGCCCACCTCTGAGGTGCACACCATATCGATAGGCGTCTGGTAGCTCTCGAAGATTTCGAACACCTTGCGCAGGAAACCGGTGGCCAGCAGCATGCGCGACGACTTAATCTTGATGGCAATGATGTTGTCCTTGGCGGCCACAGCCTTTATCTTGCCATACTCCGTAGCGTTGCTGATAGTGGTGCCTTCGGCATCGGGGTCCATCGTGTTGAGCAAGCGTACGGGGATGCCGGCATACTTGGCGGGCTGCACACAGGTGGGGTGCAGAATCTTGGCACCGAAGTAGGCCAGCTCGGCAGCCTCTTCGAAGTGCAGCTGATGTACGGGCTGCGTCTTGTCGACCACGCGCGGGTCGTTGTTGTGCATGCCGTCGATGTCGGTCCATATCTGAATCTCCTCGGCATTCAGCGCTGCGCCGATGAGCGAGGCCGTATAGTCGGAACCGCCACGCTGCAGGTTGTCAATCTCGCCATAGGCATTACGGCAGATGAAACCCTGGGTGATGTACACCTGTGCGCCGGCGTTCTTCTCCATAATGGCGTTGAGCTTCTCCTTGATGTATGTAGGGTCGGGCTCGGCGTTCTTGTCGGTGCGCATGAAGTCGAGTGCATTGAGCAGCACGGCGTTGATGCCTTGCTCCTTCATGTAGTTGACCACCATATTGGTCGACATCATCTCGCCCTGAGCCACGATGCTCTTCTCCTCAAACGAGGTGAAAAGCTCCTTGGTGAACGAGCGCAGGTAGTTGAACTCGTCCTTCAGGAACTCCTCCGTCTGCTGGCGATACTCCTCGTTGGCGTATAGCTCGGCAATGTTGCGCATGTACTTGTCTTCCAGCTTGTTGATAATCTCGTTGGCGCCATCGGGATTCTTCTTGTAGAGATAGTCGGAAATCTCTACCAGCGAGTTGGTGGTGCCCGACATAGCGGAAAGTACTACGAACACGGGTTCGCCCGACTTGGTGACTAGCGCTGTAACCTCTTTCATTCTCTGCGGCGTGCCTACTGAGGTGCCGCCAAACTTCATTACTTTCATAGTTGTGTTGTATTTTTGTTCTTTTTTTATAATTCTTCTCTGGCCGAGTAGTCCACACGCGACTCATCAGGACTCTCGTCTTCGGTCATGCTCATCTGGTTGTAGTTGTTGGTCACGTCTTCCAGCTTGCCATCGTTGCAGCGGTAGACGACGCCCGGATACTTGTCGAGCATGGCGATGTTGTGGGTGCTCATAACGACGGCTGTGCCCGTCTGCGAGATGCCTTTCAACAGCTTCAGAATGTTGTCGGCCGTTTCGGGGTCCAGATTGCCCGTAGGCTCGTCGGCAATAATCAGCTTGGGGGTGTTCAGTATGGCGCGAGCAATGGCGATACGCTGCTGCTCACCGCCGGAGAGCTCGTGGGGCATGGCGTCCTTCTTCTCGGCCATTCCCACTTCGTTGAGCACCTCGTCGATGCGCTCGTTCATCTTCTTTTTGTCTTTCCATCCTGTGGCCTTCAGCACGAAGAGCAGGTTGTGGTACACGCTGCGGTCGCTCAGCAGCTGGAAGTCCTGGAAGATGATGCCCATCTGTCGGCGCAGGGCAGGTATCTGCTTGCGCTTCATGGTCAGCACGTTCTGTTCGAGCACTACGGCTTCGTCGGCCTCAACGATGTCCATTTCGAAATAGATGGTCTTCAGCAGCGAACTCTTGCCCGAGCCCACGCGACCGATGAGGTAGATGAACTCGCCCTCGTCGATATGGAAGTTGACGCCGCTTAGCACATAGTCGCCGTCCTTATGGTAGATATTTACGTTTTTGTAGTTTACAAGCATCGTTTCTATGATATGTGAGTTGCGTTTCTTAATTCCTTTATTTCATTTTTCCCGCGGCCTTGGCTTCGCGGCGCTTCGCATCCCAGTTGGGGTCGTGACGCTTCCGCAGTTCGGCAGCCACATCGTCAATGCGCAAGCCCTTGGCCGAGAGCACCACAATCAGATGATACAGCAGGTCGCCTGCCTCGTAGATGAGCTGTTCGTCGGTGCCGCCAACGGCCTCGATGACGGTCTCTAAGGCTTCCTCGCCCACCTTCTGTGCCATCTTGTTGATGCCCTTCTTGAAGAGCGAAGTGGTGTAGCTGCCCTCGGGCATCTCCTCGCGACGACGGTCAATGAAGTCCTGCAGTTCGCTCAAGAAGCCAATGGCGTCAGACGTGTTGCTTTCGCCCCAGCAGGTATCGGTGCCTGTGTGACAGGTGGGTCCGTCGGGATGCACGCGCACCAGCAGCGTGTCGTTGTCGCAATCCACCTTGATGTCGACCAGATGGAGGAAGTGGCCCGACGTTTCGCCTTTTGTCCAAAGACACTGTCGCGTGCGACTATAGAACGTCACTTTGCCCGTGCTGACGGTTTTCTCGTAGGCCTCTTCGTTCATGAAGCCGAGCATCAGCACATTCTTCGTGGTGGCATCTTGTATGATGGCTGGCACGAGGCCGCCCATCTTGTCAAAGTCTATCTTCATAATCTGATGTTAATTCCTTCGTCTTTTAAGTACTGTTTCAGTTCTGGTATGGGTATCTCGCCAAAGTGGAACACGCTGGCCGCAAGGGCTGCGTCGGCATGTCCTTCGATGAATGCGTCGCGGAAGTGCGCTTTCTGTCCTGCACCGCCGCTGGCAATGATGGGTATGCTCAGGTTGTCGGCCAACTGGCGCAGGGCTTCGTTGGCATAGCCTGTCTTCACACCGTCGTGGTTCATGCTCGTAAAGAGAATCTCGCCGGCCCCACGCTCCTGGGCTTCTTTGGCCCACTCGAACAAGCCGCGCTCCGTGCGCTCACGGCCGCCCTTCAGGTAGCATGCCCATTGGCCGTCGGCTTCTTGTCGGGCATCGATGGCCACCACGCATACCTGCGAGCCAAAGCGGCGAGCTATCTCGTCGATAAGTTCCGGATGGCGAATGGCAGCGCTGTTGACGCTCACCTTGTCGGCACCGGCATAAAGCAGACGCTCCACGTCGGCCAGCTCGTTGATGCCGCCGCCAACGGTGAAGGGGATATTGATTTCCTGAGCCACACGTGTGACCATCTCCGTGAACGTCTTGCGACCTTCAAACGAAGCGGTGATGTCGAGGAACACCAGTTCGTCGGCGCCCTGTTCGCTGTAGGCTTTGCCCAGCGCAACGGGGTCGCCTGCTGAGCGCAGGTTCACGAAGTTGGTGCCTTTGACGGTCTCGCCGTCCTTCACATCGAGGCAGGGTATGATGCGTTTTGCCAGTCCCATAATTCTTTTAGGTTGATTCGTCCTTCGTAGATGGCTTTGCCAAACACCACTGCCGGTATGCCGGCCTCGTCGAGGGCAATGATGTCGTCCATCGACGACACGCCGCCACTGGCGATGAGATGGATGTCGGGGTAGGCCTTCATCACACTTTTGTAGAGTTGGATGGCAGGCCCTGTGAGGGTGCCGTCCTTAGAGATTTCCGTACAGAGCACCTTCGTGATGCCCATATCGATATAGCGGCGCAGGAAGGGCAGCAACTCTTCGCTCGAGTCTTCCTTCCAGCCGTTGATGCTAATCTTCCCGTGGCGCACGTCGGCACCCAGTATCATCTTCTCGGCGCCATACTGTTCAATCCAGCGCCGACAGGTGTCTGGCTCCTGAACGGCAATGCTGCCCACCGTCACCATAGCGGCACCGGCCTCGAAGGCCTTCTCGATGTCGGCATCGGTCTTGATGCCGCCGCCGAAGTCGATGGTGAGCGAAGTCTCGGCCGTCAGACTGCTAAGCACGCGGTCGTTGACGATGTGGCGCGACTTGGCCCCGTCGAGGTCGACCACATGCAGGCGCTGGAACCCGATGGCTTCAAACTGGCGCGCCATTTCGAGCGGCTCGCCGTAGACCGTCTTCTGGTCGTAGTCGCCTTTGGTCAGTCGGACGCATTGTCCGCCGATGATGTCGATGGCAGGTATCAGTTCTATCATAGCGCCAGGAAGTTTTTAAGAATCTGTTCGCCCACGCTGCCACTCTTTTCGGGGTGGAACTGTGTGGCGTAGAAATTGTCTTTATGCAGAGCAGCAGAGTAGGGCAGCACATAGTCGGCCGTGGCAATCGTCTCCTCGCACAGCGGCACGTAGTAGCTGTGTACGAAGTAGACGTAGGGCGCTTCGAGCGAAGCAAAGAGCTGGCTCTTCAGGTCGTAGAGTGCGTTCCACCCCATGCAGGGCACCTTCTCCTCGTGCAGGGTGGGGCGGAAGCGCTTCACTTCAGCATCGAAGATGCCTAAGCAGTCGACGTCGCCTTCTTCCGAATGGCGGCAGAGCAACTGCTGGCCCACGCAAATGCCCAGCACAGGCTGCGTGAGCGAGCAGATGACCTGGTCGAGGCCTCGCTCGCGGAGATAGGTCATCGCTCCCCGTGCTTCGCCCTGTCCGGGAAAGAGCACGCGGTCGGCCTGTCTCAGCTCTGCGGCGTCGTCGGTGAGCAGCGGCTCCACACCCAGTCGTCTCAATGCGTTGACCACCGAGTAGATGTTGCCTGCGTTGTATTTCACGATAGCTACTTGCATGGGCTTAGGAGAAGATGATGGTTTTGTTCTTATACGTCAGAATCTTGCGCTCAATATGCTTGCTCACAGCACGCGAGAGCACAATCTTTTCCAGGTCTTTGCCTTTCAGTACCAGACTCTCGGGCGTGTCCTTATGGGTGATGCGGGCTACGTCTTGTTCGATAATCGGGCCGGCATCGAGCTCGTTGGTCACGTAGTGGCTGGTGGCACCAATGATTTTCACGCCGCGCTCCCAAGCCTGATGATAGGGCTTGGCGCCAACGAAGGCCGGAAGAAACGAGTGGTGGATGTTGATGATGTGGTGAGGATACTTGGCTATCATCTCGTCGCTGATAATCTGCATGTAGCGGGCCAGGACGATGAACGAGATGTCCTCTTTCTTGAGAAGCTCCATTTCGGCCTGCTCTACAGCGGCCTTGTTGGAATGGTCTTTCTTGATGCTCCACACGTAGTAGGGAATGCCAAACTGCTCGGCCACATAGCGCAAGTCTTCGTGGTTGCTCACGATGCAGGGAATGTCGACGTTGAACTCGCCGGCCTTCCAGCGGGCCAGCAGGTCGTAGAGGCAGTGGCTCATCTTGCTCACGAAGATAGCCATGCGAGGGCGCTTGTCGCTATAGTACAGCGAGAACTTCATCTTGTAGCGTTGTGCATAGAGCGTGGTGATATAGTCGTAGAGCTTTTCACGCGGAATGAGGAAGCCTTCGAGCTCCCACTCTATACGCATGAAGAACATGCCGTCCTGGCGGTCAACGTATTGGTCCAGGTAGACAATGTTGCCCTTGTTGTCGGTTATGAATTTTGTGACTTCAGAAATGATGCCCTGCTTGTCGGGGCAGTGCAGAAGCAGAATGGCTGTTGGTTTCATCTAATTGTTGTTATGTGTCATGATTTTGTAATTCAGGTTGCAAAGGTACATAAAATAATTGATAACACGCGCTCGCGTATCTTATTTCTTTCAAAAAAATGCAGAAAACGCTTTTTCTTACGAAAAATTTGGCCGTTTCAGATTAAATGATTACCTTTGCACGCGATTTTCGAATCACAGCGTTTCCGTTCGCGAAACGTTTCTACCCTGATTTTTTGATAATCTATCAATTAAACAGACCTAATTTTGAATCAACAACTATTTTGCATATCATGTATACAAAGGAAGAATTACAGCAGATGGAAATCCCTCAGCTGATGGCTGTGGCTAACGAGTTGGGCATCAAGGTGTCGCAAAACGACGAGCTCGATACCGTAGTTTATGCCATTCTCGATAAGGCAGCAGAAGATACGGCTGCCGGCATCGGACCTAAGAAGAAGCGCACGCGTATTGCGAAAAAAGATACCGACCGCGTATATACCGTCAGTGGTAAGGAAGGCGAAAACTTCGACGTGAAGAACAAGAAATCGATGGACGTCGCTGCACCCTCGCTCTTTGCCGAAACGCCCGAAGAACAACCCGTAGCCGAAGAGGCACAGGCCGAAAAGCCCGCAGCAGAAAAGAAAACTGCTGGGAAGAAGAAGGCTGATGAGGTTGCCGCACAGTTCCCCAAGCATCGCGGCCGTAAGTCGAAGGCCGAGCTGGCTGCTATCGCTGCCGCTCAGGAAGCCGCGAAGGCAGAAGAACAGCCGGCGCAGGACGAGCAGCCCGTGCAGGAAGAACAGCCCGTACAAGACGAGCAGCCCATGCAAGAAGAGCGCTTAGACGAAGTGGTGCCCGAGGCCGAAGAGCAGATGGCTACCGACGATATGCCCGATAGGGGACTGCTCGAGCAGTTGCAGGAAAAGATGGCACAGCACCAGCAGTCGGCCGACGGCCAAGACTTCGTTGACGAATACTGGGAAGGCGATCCCGCCGACGGCACCGACTTCATCACCGTTGTAGACCTGCCCATCGAGGACCAGGCAGCTATTCCCTCGCTCGACATCTTCGACCGTCCGATGGCTCATCAGACCGAGCAGGTCTATCAGCCCGCACCGCTCAGCACTTCACCCGTTGCGCAGGCAGCTGCCTACGACTTTGCCGACCTGATTACGGGCAATGGCGTGCTGGAACTCCTGCAGGACGGTTATGGATTCCTGCGCTCCAGCGACTACAACTATCTCTCTTCGCCCGACGATATCTACGTTTCGCCGCAGCAAATCAAGAAGTATTCGCTCAAGACGGGCGACGTCATCGACTGCACCGTGCGTCCGCCTCACGATGGTGAGAAATATTTTGCGCTTTCCACCGTCACCAGCATCAACGGCCGAAACCCGTCGGAAGTGCGCGACCGTGTGTCGTTCGAACATCTGACGCCGCTCTTCCCTGAAGAGAAGTTCAACCTCACTGGCGACCGCGCCACCACCAATCCCTCGACACGTATCGTCGACCTCTTTGCGCCTATCGGCAAAGGCCAGCGCGCACTCATCGTGGCACAGCCCAAGACCGGTAAGACCATCTTGATGAAGGACATTGCCAACGCTATTGCCGCCAACCATCCCGAGGCTTACATCAT
>CAMOTK010000037.1 GCA_946625715.1 uncultured Prevotella sp.
GCCGTCTATCACTTCAGGGCGCATGCCGAGAACTGTCTCCGGGAAGGCTGTGTCGACGAAGCCGTGAGGGTGGGGAAGCGCTCATTGGAAACCGACAGCCACCTCACTATGTTGCGCGTCTTTGCGCTTTCTAAGCAAGGGACATTGGGCGACCGTCTGTTTGAGTACGCACTGAGCGGCAAAAGCACCGACATGCTGCCGCTGGCCGACAGTCAGAGCCACTTACTCATGCTCTCACCCGACAGCCTATGGCGTCATCTGGGCGGTATTCCGCGCGAAGGGATGACCGTCAACAGCTACCTCGATGCCCTCGAGCGCGACAGCTTGGCCACCAAGGCTGTGGGCGACTATCGGTTGTGCGGTTGCTTGATAGACAAGCGCATCGATAACTTCGTCCGTCTGCTGCCTCGATACTACAATGTGGGTGATACGCTCGTAGTCGACCGCTTGCCCAAACACTATCGCGAGGCGCTGACGCTCTATCGTCATCTGCGCGCCAACCCTGTACTCGTCTATCAAAACAATGTGCTTGAGGAAGACTATGCCGACTTCCAGAAGTTAGGGAAAAGATATAAGAAAACCAGTGAGCGCCACTTGCGGGTCTTCGACCGCTATCATGGCACCTACTGGTATTATTATTTCTACAAGAAGTAGGGCGTAATCAGAAACGGATGTCCAGTTCCAGGTCCACCATATTGTAGTTGTTCTTGGTGATGGCCATCGTTGTGTAGTTGCGCTCGTGCTCGTTTACGCGGGCATACTCCAGATTAATCTGCAGGTTCTTCGTAAACAGATAGTCGGCACCAATCTCGTAGAGCGTCTTGTGCACATCACCGCCGGCCTCGTCGCGATACATATCGTAGCGGGCTTTCACGTGCAGCTTGTTCTTGATGATAGGCGCAATGCCCAGCGCATAGAAGCCGTCGGCCTTATTGCCGGCCAGCACTTGCTTGCCCTCGCCATAGCTGTGTACATACTCTGAGCGGAATGTCCAGTCGTCCTTGCTGTATTCGCCTGAGATGGCGTAGCGGCGCTTCACCACATCGTTGCGGCTGCCCAGCCAACCGAAGGCACCGATGCGCAGTCCCTCGATAGGCATCACCCACAGACCGCCGATGAAGTCTTTCTTCTTGTCGCCATCCTTCAGGTTGATACCCTGACCATTGAACACACCAATCTGGTAGTGCAGCAGGTTGCGGCCGTCAAGCTTCAGGAAGTCGCCTTGTATCTGCAAGCCAATATCGCGGCCGTTGCTGGCTTGTTCGCCAGTGCGGTCGGAGAAGCCGGCAAGCTTCGATATGGGTTGTGAGTAGCTCATAAAGCCCTGAGTGATAGGGTGCATCGGGTTTTCAAAGGTGAACGGGCGCTTAAACTGACCAACCTTCACCTTGAAGAACTCGTACTTCTGCCACTCACCGAAGAGGTCGACCAGTCGGATGGCTGAAGCATCTTCTTTCGTCGTACCGTTAATCTGCATCTGCACCTTCCAGTAGAAGTCCTGATGAGCGCGGCCCTCGAGAGCCATACGCGCCAGACGCAAGTTGAACGAATTGCTCTCAGCCTCTTTCTTGTCCTGAGCCTGGAACTGCAACATGCCGTAGCCGCTGAACTTCACGTTCTGGAACCATTCTTTGGCTTGGGCGTTGGCATTGAGCGTCGTCAGCGCAAATGCCAGGATTGCCAATACTTTCTTTGTCATGTCTTGTTTGTTATAAGTGAAAAAATACTGTTATCGGTGTTCAAGCAGTACCACGTTCTCTACGTGGGGCGTGTGGGGAAACATGTCGACGGGCTGAACAGCCACCACCCGGTAGTCGCCGTCGAGGTCGTGCAAGTCGCGCGCCTGTGTGGCAGGGTTGCAGCTTACGTAGACAATGCGCTGAGGAGCCGCCCGCAGTATGGTCTTCACCACATCGGGATGCATGCCGGCACGCGGTGGGTCGGTGATGATGACGTCGGGCCGTCCGTGCTCGGCAATGAAGGCTTCGTTCAGAATGTCCTTCATGTCGCCGGCATAGAACAGCGTGTTGTCGATGTGGTTCAGCTCGGAGTTAATCTTTGCGTCCTCAATGGCCTCGGGCACATACTCGATGCCAATCACTTGCCGCGCCTGTCGGGCTACGAAGTTGGCTATGGTGCCCGTACCCGTATAGAGGTCGTAGACGAGTTCCTTGCCCGTGAGTCCCGCAAAGCTGCGGGCCACACTATAAAGGTGGTAGGCCTGTTCGGTATTGGTCTGATAGAACGACTTGGGCCCCACCTTGAACTTCAGGTCTTCCATCAGTTCGTAGATGTGGTCCTTGCCCTTGAACACGCGGATGTCCTGGTCGCCGATGGTGTCGTTGCACTTTTGGTTGTCCAGATAGAGTAGGGACGTAATCTGCGGGAAGCGTTCGGCAATATGACTGAGCAAAGCCTGTGCCTGCTCTTCGCCTTCCTTGTCGTCGTAGTGGAACTGCACAATGACCATCCATTCGCCCGATTGCGAGTTGCGGATAATGACATCGCGCAAGAAGCCCGTCTGTGCTCTGAGGTCGAAGAACGAGAGCCCCTGCGCCATAGCATAGTCGCGAATCTCGTTGCGAATCTGGTTGTGCAGGTCGTCCATGAGCCAGCACTTCTCGATGGGCAGAATCTTGTCGAAGGCGCCGGTGATGTGGAATCCGATGGCTGGCACATCCTTCAGGCTCTGCGACTCGTCGTGTGGCAGCTGCGCAATTTGCTCTTTGGTGAGATAGCGCTTGTTGGCGCAGCCGTAGTCGAGCTTGTTGCGATAGGCCTGTGTCTGCACACTGCCCAAGATAGGCTTGAACTCGGGCAGTTCTATCTTTCCGATGCGGTGCAGCTGGTCGAACACCTGCTGCTGCTTGAACTTCAGTTGCTCGTCGTATGGCAAGTTCTGCCACTTGCAACCGCCGCACACTCCGAAATGCTGGCAGAAAGGTACGGCTCGCACCGCACTCTGTTCTACGAATCTCACCACTTCGCCCTCAGCAAACGAGTGTTTCTTGCGGCGAATCTGCACGTCGCATACATCGCCGGGCACGCAGAAGGGTACGAAAACCACAAGGTCGTTCCAGTGGAACAGACACTTGCCTTCTGCGGCTACGGCTTCTATCTTGACGCCCTCGAGCAAGGGCAGCGGTTTCTTGTTTCTTGCCATAGTGTTTTGTTAGGTTATTGCTTAGGCCTGCAGGCTCTGCTGATACCAGTCGAAGAGTCGTTGCACGCCGTCTTCTATCTCTACCTTGTGGGTCCATCCCAGCGAGTGCAGTTTCGAGACGTCGATGAGCTTGCGCATAGTGCCGTCGGGCTTCGAGGCATCAAACTCCACCGTGCCTTCGAAACCAACGGTCTTCACCACCAGTTGCGAGAGCTCGCGTATGGTGAGTTCCTTGCCCGTACCCACGTTGATGTGGCAGTTGCGAATCTCGCCGAGCGAAGGAATGGCTCCGCCACGTCCAGCCGAGTGATTGCGGTCTACGGCGCCATCGGTGGCAGCACCAAAGTGCACGCTCGAGTATTTTTCGATGCCGATGATGTCGCTGAAGTCTACGTTGAGCAGCACATGTACCGAAGCGTCGGCCATGTCCTCGCTCCAAAGGAACTCGCGCAGCGGCGTACCGGTGCCCCAGAGCACCACCTTATTATTATATATGCCATACTTGGCCAGCACCTGCTCGATGGCAGCATTGTCGGCCGAACCGTCGATGCCTTCCACGGGCCGCTTGTCCATATCGCGGCGAATAGCCGTCCAGTTGTCGTCGTGCATGAGCTTAGCCAGATACACCTTGCGCATCATGGCGGGCATCACGTGCGAGTTCTCCAGGTGGAAGTTGTCGTTGGGACCATAGAGGTTGGTGGGCATCACGGCGATGTAGTTGGTACCGTACTGCAGGTTGTACGACTCGCACATCTTCAGGCCTGCAATCTTGGCGATGGCATACTCCTCGTTGGTGTATTCCAGCGGCGAGGTGAGCAGGCAGTCTTCCTTCATGGGCTGCGGGGCGTTCTTCGGATAGATGCACGTAGAACCGAGGAAGAGCAGCTTCTTCACGCCATGGGCGTAGGCCTCGCTGATGACGTTGCACTGCATCTTCATGTTCTGCATGATGAAGTCGGCGCGATAGAGCGAGTTGGCCATGATGCCGCCCACGAAGGCAGCAGCCAGAACCACTGCCTCGGGGCGCTCCTCGTCGAAGAAGCTTCTGACGGCCACTTGGTCGGTCAGGTCGAGCTCCTTGTGCGAGCGTCCCACCAGATTGTGGTAGCCTCGTGAGAGCAGGTTGTTCCAAATAGCGGAACCCACAAGTCCGTGGTGTCCCGCTACGTATATCTTACTGTCCTTATTCAGCATGGTCCATCTGTGCTTTAAGGAAGAGCTTCTTCACGAACTTCATGTCGTGCTGCACCATAATCTTCACCAGGTCGGGGAACGACGTCTTCTGCGGGTTCCAGCCCAGTTTGGCCTTTGCCTTAGCGGGGTTGCCCAGCAGCTGGTCGACTTCGGCCGGACGGAAGTATTTCGGGTCGACCTCTACGAGGGCCTTGCCCGTCTTCTTGTCGTAGCCCTTCTCGTCGACACCGTCGCCGCGCCATTCCAGTTCGATGCCCACTTCCTTGAAGGCCAGTGTGGCAAACTCGCGCACGGTGTGGTACTCGCCCGTGGCAATCACGAAGTCGTCGGGCTCGGGCTGCTGCAGGATGAGCCACATGCACTCAATATAGTCTTTGGCATAGCCCCAGTCGCGCAGCGAGTTCAGGTTGCCCAAGTAGAGCTTGTCCTGATAGCCTTGGGCAATACGTGCGGCAGCCAGTGTAATCTTTCTCGTGACGAAGGTCTCGCCGCGGCGCTCGCTCTCGTGGTTGAAGAGAATGCCGTTGCAGCAGAACATGTTGTACGACTCGCGATAGTTCTTCATAATCCAGAAACCGTAGAGCTTGGCCACAGCGTAAGGCGAACGGGGATAGAAAGGTGTGGTTTCGCTTTGGGGCACTTCCTGCACCTTGCCGTAGAGCTCCGATGTTGAAGCCTGATAGATGCGGCAGGTGTCGGCCAGACCGCAGATGCGCACAGCCTCGAGCAGGCGGAGCACACCGTTGGCATCGGTGTCGGCTGTATATTCAGGCACGTCGAACGAAACCTTCACGTGGCTCTGTGCGGCGAGGTTGTAGATTTCCGTGGGACGAATCTTTGAGATGACGCGGATGAGCGACGACGAGTCGGTCATGTCGGCCCAGTGCAGATTGACGAGGCGTGCTTTCTTCATGTCGCGCACCCACTCGTCGAGATAGAGGTGCTCAATGCGGGCCGTGTTGAACGACGATGAGCGGCGCATGAGGCCATGGACCTCATAGCCTTTCTCAATGAGAAATTCTGCCAGATACGAACCGTCCTGACCAGTGATACCAGTAATTAAAGCGACTTTTTTTTCCATAGTTGTATGTTTTTTTATTGTTGTTGTGTTTAATTCTCACCACTGAACTGCTTGATGCGCTGTTCTTCCGACAGCTTGCAGATGAGCAGTGTGTTGTCGTTTTCGGCCACGATGTAGCCGTCGAGTCCCTGTATGACCACTTTCTTCTCCTGCGTGGTGTGAATCATGCAGTTGTGGGTCTCGAAAAGGTTGATGTCCTCGCCGATGCAGGCATTGCCGTAGAGGTCGTGCTTGGTGAGCGTCTGCAGCGAGCCCCATGTGCCCAGGTCGCTCCAGCCGAAGTCGGCAGGGCAGACGAAGATTTCGTCGGCTTTCTCCATGATGGCGTAGTCGACCGATATGTTCTCACATTCGGGGAAGCGCTGGTCAATGTACTTCTGCTCGTCGGGGGTGCCGTAGTAGGGGTTCATGCCCTCGAAGATGTTGGCCAAAGAGGGCTGATACATGCGGAAGGCATTGACGATGGTGCGCACGTTCCAGATGAAGATGCCGGCATTCCAGAAGTAGTTGTTCTTGCTGATGTAGTGCTTGGCAGTCTCAAGGTCGGGCTTCTCGCGGAAGGAGTCCACGCGATAGATTTCCTTGTTGCGCAGCGAACTGACTGAGAGGTCGGCCTGTATGTAGCCGTAGCCCGTTTCCGGTCGGTTGGGTTTCATGCCAAGTGTGACGATGGCGTCGCTCTCGCCGGTGAACTTCATGCACTGCTGGATGACGCGCTGGAACTCCTGTACGTTGGTGACAATATGGTCCGACGGCGTCACCACAATGTTGGCCTTGGGGTCTTTCTTCTTGATGCGCCAGCTGACGTAGGCAATGCAGGGCGCCGTGTTGCGGCGACAAGGCTCGCAGAGAATGTTTTCGCGCGGCATGTCGGGCAGTTGCTGCTGTACGGTGTCGGCATACTTACGGTTGGTGACCACCCAGATGTTCTCAGGGTCCACCAGTGCGCCGAAGCGCTCAACGGTGAGCTGCAGGAGCGTCTTGCCTACGCCCAGTACATCGATAAACTGCTTAGGTCTCTCGGTGGTGCTCATCGGCCAGAAGCGGCTGCCTACACCCCCAGCCATGATGACAAGGTGATTGTTTTGTTGAGCCATAATGGATAGTTGTTATTGTTGTGAATTGTTCTTTTTCCGATAATATTTGAAGAGCGCTACGCCCAGGGCAATGATGAGCAGTGCCAGGACGACGAGCTTGATGTAGTCGGCATACTCCGAAATCTTGGCGTCGAGTTGCTCTTCGGGCACTACGGCATGCATCCACCAGCCTAAGGCTGCCAGCACCGAATGCCATCCGGCTGCACCGATGGTGGTGAAGAGCAGAAACTTCCAATAGTTCATGCGGGCTAAGCCGGCAGGTATGCTGATGAGGTGACGAATCACAGGCACGAAGCGGCCTGTCAGTGTGGCCACCACGCCGTGGTCGTCGAAGTACTTCTCGCTCTTCTCCACCTTCTCCTGGTTGAGCAGGCAGAGGTGGCCAATGCGGCTGTTGGCAAACTTATAGACCACGGGTCGCCCAACGTAGCGCGCCACGGTGTAGTTGATTGAGGCGCCAACGTCGGCTCCGAGCGTTGCATAGAGCACGATGAGGAATACGTTGAGATTGCCGCCGGCAGCATGGTAGGCAGCAGGCGTCACCACAAACTCAGATGGTACGGGCACCACCGTGCTCTCGAGGAGCATGAGAAGGAAGATGGTGGGGTAGTCGAGATGTCCTAAAAGGGCGCTGATGAAATTCATTGTTGCGATAATTTTTCTTTGATGTAACTGTAATAGTCCTTGGGCTCTACATCTTCGGGGAAGAGATGCCCAAGCACCATCCGCACTTCCTGTGTGTTGCGGCTGCAGGCTTCTTTGAGGTAGCTGAGAAACTCGTCGTATTTCTTCATGTCCCAGCAGCAGAGGGCCATGTAGGCGTAGCCGTCGTTCCAGTCGTCGTCGACCAGCGTGAAGAATTTCTTGAAGAGTGTGTAGGCGGCCGTGAGGTAGCGGTTGTCGTAGAGCGACACAATGACTCTTAGGAGCGTCAGCTGCGGCGAGGGCGAGTCGTTGATGGCCTTGCGGAACAAGCGCTCGGCCTCTTCCAGACGTCCGCCGGCCAGCAGCACGTGGCCTTTCACCACGTTGAGCTGTATGTGGTCGCAGTCGAGATGGTCGGTTGCATTCAGGTATTCGAGCGCCTTATCGACCTCGCCCTTCTCACTGTGCACAAAAGCCAGTTCCTGATAGATGTCGACCAGATAGGGCGAGTTCTTTCCGCCCACGCTGATGGCTTCCAGCAGCACCTGCTCGGCTTCGTCCATGCGGTTGAGGTTCACAAGGCATGCCCCCTGATTGAGCAGGCTGAACTCGTCGTCGGGCACTTGCTGGGTGTAGCGGCGATAGTAGTCGAGCGCCTGCTCGTAGTTGTCCAGCCGGTAGAGCCCGTTGGCCTTGGCCATAAGCGCCTCGGGGTCGTTGGGGTCGATGGCGATGGCATACTCGCTGCTGGTGACGGCCGCATTGTAGTCTTCGCTCATGAACTGTGCCGAGGCCAGCATGTTCCAGTAGTTCTTCGAGAAGGGGTCGCGGTCGATGAGCTCGTTGAAGAGCTTCTCGCTGTCCTTGAACTTGCCCAAGCCGAAGAGTGTGCGTGCCATGAGTTCCTTGAAGTCGTTGGTGTCTTCGGGCTTGGCTTTCGAGAGCCAGGCCATAGCCTTCTCGCCGTAGCCGTAGTCGCTGAAAATCGAGGCCACGTCGAGCACATAGTCCTGATACTCGTCGGGCGGCACAGTCTTGAAGTTCTCGCGCAGGAAGTTGTCGGCTTCGTCAATCTCGCCCTTGGCCACCATGATTTCGGCACGGTTGTAGGTGTATTCGGGCTCGTCGCGCTCAATCATCTGCGCCAGATAGCCTTCGGCGGCTTCGGGGTCGCCCATTGCCAGTGCCTCGTGAATCTTGTAGGTGAGGGGCATGGTGGCGCCTGGCGAGCGTTCCAGAGCCAGGCTGATGGCCTCGTCGGCCTCGTCGGTCCTGCCGGTCACTTGGTAGTAATCGGCAATCTCGGCCAGCTCGTCGGCATCCAGAAACACGGGTGCCCCGCTGCCGATGGCTTGCTCGTATTCCGCGAGAAGGTCGCGAAACTCAGCGCTGTCGAAGTATTCGTCGCCGGTAGGATTCATGTGGTAGCCTATTTCTTCCAGGTATCTTTCAGACCAACGGTCTTGTTGAAGACCAGGTGGTCGGGCGTCGAGTCGGTGTCGACGTTAAAGTAGCCAATGCGCTGGAACTGCAGGTAGCTCAGTGGCTGCATGGTGGCAGCGAAAGGCTCTACGTAGCAGTTGGTGAGCACGGTGAGCGAGTCGGGGTTGATGATTTGCTTCATGGCTGTGACGGCGTCGCACTGCTGCTCCTCGCGGATGGCGGCCATATCGTCGCGCGGATTCTCCACCTTCCAGAGGCGGTCGTAGAGGCGCACTTCGGCCTTGACGGCATGCTGGCAGCTCACCCAGTGGAGCGTCTTGCCCTTGATTTTGCGGTCGGCGCCAGGCAGTCCGCTGCGTGTCTCGGGGTCGTAGGTGCAGTAGATGGTGGTCACGCGTCCGTCGGCATCTTTGTCGCAGGGGTGCTCCTCGTCGCACTTGATGATGTAGGCGTTCTTCAGGCGCACTTCCTTGCCGGGAGCCAGTCGCATAAACTTCTTCTCGGCCACTTCCATGAAGTCGTCGCGCTCAATCCAAAGTTCGCGGCTGAACTCAATGGTGTGGGTGCCGTCGGCCTCGTTCTCGGGGTTGTTCACGGCCGTGAGCTGCTCCACCTGTCCTTCGGGATAGTTGGTGATGACCACCTTGACGGGGTCGAGCACGGCACTGACACGTATGGCGCGGCTGTTCAGGTCTTCGCGCACCACGCTCTCGAGCAGTGCCATGTCGTTCAGGGCATCGAGCTTCGTGTAGCCAATCTTGTCGATGAACTTCACGATGCTTTCGGGCGAATAGCCACGACGGCGGAAACCGCAGATGGTTGGCATGCGCGGGTCGTCCCAGCCGTTCACGAGTCCGGCGTTGACCAATGCCAGCAGGTTGCGCTTCGACATGAGCGTATAGTTCAGGTTCAGCTTGTTGAACTCCGTCTGGCGCGGGCGGTTGTCTTCAATATTGTCGGTCTCGCCCTTCCACTCTTTCATCCAAGTGACGAACAGGTCGTAGAGGGGACGGTGCTCCACAAACTCCAGCGTGCACCATGAGTGGGTGACGCCCTCGAGATAGTCGCTCTGTCCGTGGGTGAAGTCGTACATAGGATAGGCATTCCACTTCGTGCCCGTCTTCACATGAGGAATGTTCAGCACGCGGTAGAGCAGGGGGTCGCGGAAGAGCATGTTGGGATGGGCCATGTCTATCTTGGCACGCAGTACCAAGGTGCCCGGCTCGCATTTGCCGCTGTTCATGAACTCAAACAGCTTCAGGTTCTCCTCTACGGGGCGGTCGCGGTAGGGACTGTTAGTGCCGGCCTGCGTGGTAGTGCCCTTCTGCTGGGCAATCACTTCGGCGCTCTGCTCGTCAACATAGGCGCGGCCCTGCTTGATGAGCCACACGGCAAAGTCCCACAGCTCCTGAAAGTAGTCGCTGGCATAGTAGACGTTGGCCCACTGGAAGCCGAGCCACTTGATGTCGTTCTCGATATTCTCTATGTATTCGGTGTCTTCCTTCACGGGGTTGGTGTCGTCGAAGCGCAGGTTGCACACGCCACCATACTTCTTGGCCAGTCCGAAGTCGATAGCAATAGCCTTGGCATGTCCAATGTGAAGATAGCCGTTGGGCTCAGGTGGGAAGCGCGTCTGAAGGCGCCCGCCGTTTTTGCCTGCGGCCAAATCGTCAATCACTATCTGTTCAACGAAACTTACAGATTTCTTCTCTTCGTTGGGAGTCAAAACATTCTCTTCCATAATATAATAGGTATAATTTTTTCTTTTTCTGTTGACGCTTTGAGCGGACAAAGGTACGAAAAAAACATGTAAAGGCAAAAGAAATTGCGTTTTTCTTTCGTTTCGGGCCCTTTCTTCTCGCTTCGCGAGGGTACTTTGGCGTTGCCGCAAAAGTATATCAGCAGGCCGAAGAAGTGCTTCACTTCGCCCGTGGTCATAGGGTAAAGGCTTACCGTCCTCGCCCTTGGTGGGGCGGGGTTGCAGTACGAATGTTATGCCGTTGGTCTTGCGTGGCTTAGAAAAAACTACACGTTGTAGACAATCAGCACCAAAATGCCCATGATGATGGCCAGGCACACCATGAAGCGCCAAAGCCACTTCTTGATGACCTTGCGGCGCTCAATAGCCATCAGACTGTTGCGCTTCCACTTCGTGGCCTCATCTTCATGATGGTGGTGATGGTGATGATGATGGTGGTGAGAATGATTTGTTTCGCTCATTTTTCTTAGTAAGATTTTGTCTTTTGGGTTGCAAAGGTACGAAAAATCGGGGACACCGACAAATAATTGTGTTGAAAATGTCGTTTGTCCCCGATTTTATTGTTCAAAAAGGCTTTTTCTAATAGAAAATGGTGGTCAGCAGGTAGGCCACAAGGGTCGATGTGATGACGCACACAAGGCCGGGCATCATGAACGAGTGGTTGAGCAGATACTTGCCGATGACGGTAGTGCCCGAGCGGTCGAAGTTGACGGTGGCAATGTCGCTGGGGTAGTTGGGAATGAAGAAATAGCCGTAGACCGAAGGCAGTACGCCCAAAAGCACGGGGCCGGCAATGCCCAGCTGGTAGGCCAAGGGCAACATGGCCACCACTACGGCGCCTTGCGAGTTGATGAGCACCGACACGAGGAAGAACACCAGAGCGATGGACCACGGATATTGCGCCACCACGTCGCTCAGCATGAGCTTCATCTCGTCGAGGTAGTTGGAGAAGTAGGTGTCGGCCAGCCAGGCGATGCCGTAGATGGCTACAACGGCTACCATGCCCGACTGCCACACGGGGCCTGCGACGGCCTTCTTCGGTGCAGCCTTGCAGAAGATAATCATGAGCGCAGCGGCCGAAATCATCACAATCTGAATGACCAAGTTCATGGCCAGCGGTTTTTGGAACCACTCGGTGACGCCATTGACCTGCACCTTGGCCTTGATGAACTGGTCGGCGGTGAGCGTCAGGTTCTCGCCTATGTGCAGTCCCTCGTTGCCCTTCACGGCGCGCAGCGTTTCGTAGCTGGGCAGGGCGTTCTGGAAGATAGCGAAGAACACGATGACAGCCAGGGCGCCCAGGAAGATGAACACGGCGTTCTTGGCCGACTGGGGTATCTCTCTGTCGAGTGTGGTGGCATTGCTGCCATAGATGTACTTGTACTGCTCGGGATCCTTCAGCTTAGCTTGGAACACGGGGTCTTTGTCGAGGTCGAGTCCGCGGTGATAGCTGGCGGCAGCTGCTGCCATCAGGCCACACAGACAGGCGGGGATGGAAATCATGAGCACCTGTGGGATGGTGATGTCGAAACCGTTGGCATTGCTGATGCTGACGAAGGCCACCACAGCGGCTGCAATGGGCGAGCACGTGATGCCCACCTGCGAGGCGATAGAGGCTACGCCGCAGGGACGTTCCGGGCGGATGCCTTTCTTCAGCGCGATGTCGCAGATGATGGGCATGAGCGTGTAGACCACATGGCCTGTGCCTACGAGCACGGTGAG